>NZ_JARAVK010000292.1:0-10203 GCF_033792765.1 Streptomyces sp. PA03-6a
ACCCCCCACCGTTTCCCACCACACCCCCCGACACGCCGGCGCGCGCTCACCCGCGCGTCGCGAGCACCAGCAAGGGAGCACCCCATGACCATCACGCTCGTCACCGGCGGCAACAAGGGCCTCGGCCGCGAGACCGCCCGCCGTCTGATCAAGCTCGGGCACACCGTCTACATCGGCTCCCGGGACGCCGCCCGCGGACGTGCGGCCGCCGACGAGCTCGGCGCGGAGCTGCTCCTGCTCGACGTCACCGACGAGGCCTCCGTGACCGCGGCGGCCGAGGAGCTGCGGCGCCGCGAGGGCCGGCTCGACGTCCTGGTGAACAACGCGGGTGTCTTCGAGGGCATGGTCGGCGCCGCGGAGGCCTCCGGCGCCCACGTGGCGACCGTCCTCGACGTCAACGTCGTCGGCCTGGTGCGCGTGACGCACGCCTTCCTCCCCCTCCTGGGGGAGTCCGCCGAGCCGGTCATCGTCAACGTCAGCAGCGGGCTCGGCTCCTTCGGCACGGTCCTCGACCCCGGGAAGAACGAGTCGCGGTACGTCACGCCCGTCTACTCCGCGTCGAAGGCGGCGGTGAACATGCTCACGGTGCAGTACGCCAAGGGCCTGCCCCACATGCGCGTCAACGCCGTCGAGCCCGGGTTCAGCGCCACCGACCTGCACGGTCTGAGCGGGCACGGCATCCAGACCCCGGAGGAGGGCGCCGAGGCGATCGTGCGCTACGCCACGGTCGGCCCGGACGGCCCGACTAGCACCTTCGGCGACCTGACCGCGCAGTTGCCGTGGTGATGATCTCCGCGCCGGCCGCCGGGGCCGGCGCGGAACCCACGGGCGGTGGGGGCCGCCCGTGGGCCACCCGCCCGCGCCCGGGGCGAGCCGGGGTCCCGGTCCGGCCACGGCCGTCCGGCCCTCGGACGGGAACGAGGTGCGCGCGCGGCGCGCAGTAGCATGCGAGGACGGCCCCGCCGCACGCACCGCCCACCGATCCGGAGATACCGACGCGCACATGGTGACCATCGCCTACCAAGGAGAACCCGGATCCAATTCCGCCGCCGCGGCCCGCAGGCTGTACCCCGAGAGCCGGGAGCTGCCCTGCACGACGTTCGAGCAGGCGCTGGAGGCAGTCGCGGTGGGGAGCGCGGACCTGGCCGTGATCCCCGTGGACAATTCCGCCGCCGGTCGCGTCGCGGACGTCCACCACCTGCTGCCGGAGGCGGACCTCTCGATCATCGCGGAGTACTTCCTGCCGATCCGCTTCGACCTGATGGGCGTGCCCGGGGCCACGCTGGAGGACGTCGTGTGCGTCCGCAGCCATGTGCACGCCCTGGGGCAGTGCCGGAAGATCATCCGCGAGGGCGGCTGGCAGACGCTGGTGAGCGACGACACCGCGGGCGCCGCCCGCGAGGTCGCGGAGCTCGGCGACCCGCGGCACGCGGCGCTCGCCCCGCCCGGCGCGGCGGACCTGTACGGGCTGCAGGTGCTGCGCGGCGGCGTGGAGGACACCTCCGACAACACCACCCGCTTCGTCGTCCTCTCCCGCGAAGCCGTGTTCCCGCCGGACTCGGGCACGCCGATGATGACCAGCCTCTTCTTCTCGGTGCGCAACATCCCGAGCGCGCTCTACAAGGCGCTCGGCGGCTTCTCCAGCAACGCGGTGAACCTCACCAAGATCGAGAGCTACCAGGTGGGCGCGGGGCTGAAGGCCAGCCGCTTCTACATCGAGATCGAGGGCCACCCGGAGGAGAGCAGCGTGGCCCTGGCCCTGGAGGAGCTGCGCTTCTTCTCCTCCGAGGTGCGGATCATGGGCGTCTACCCGGCACATCCGCACCGCTTCCTGGACCACGACTGACGCAGGATCCGGCTCCGCGGCACGAGGACTCCGCCGATGGCGCGGAGCGTCCCGGCGGCCGCGTTGTAGCTGCGCTCCATTACCGCGATGCGGCGGCCGGCGGTCGACGTACCGAGCAGGAAGAGCGTCGCCAGGCCGGTGCCGCGGCAGCCCCCCGCGCTCCCTCATGTGGTCGGGCGTGAGACGGGAGATGAGATGGACGAGGCCGTCGCCGTCCGACCCGGAACCGCCCCCGCGGCCCGGCCGCGCGGTGCGTCCAGCGGGCCGCACACCCCCTCGGGGCGGCTTTCACCCCGACGGCCCATGGCCGTGACCCGGTCGGCATACGCGGCCGGGCCTGTCGCCGCCGAGCCGTGAACACTCAGGTGCCGTAGGGCCCCCGCCCTGAGCACCGAGGAAAGCGAGATACGGCATGGCGGCAACTCTGGATTCCCGCTCGCGGCGTCGCATACGCCGCGCCCACGTCGCCGCGGCCGGCTGCGCCCTGGCCTTCTGCGCGTCCGCCGCGGCCCCGGCCGCCGCGGACGGGGACACGACCGGGACGAAGCCGACGGTGGTCCTGATCCACGGGGCGTTCGCGGACGCCTCCAGCTGGAACGGGGTGATCGAGCGGCTCGAGAGCCGCGGCTACCCCGTCATCGCCCCCGCGAACCCGCTGCGCGGGCTGTACAGCGACTCCACCTACATCGCCTCCGTACTGGAGAGCATCAAGGGCCCCATCGTCCTGGCGGGCCACTCCTACGGCGGCGCGGTGATCAGCTCCGCCGCGGCGGGGAACCCCCAGGTGAAGTCGCTGGTGTACGTCTCCGCGCTGATGCCCGACGTCGGTGAGAGCGGGATGTCGCTGTCCGAGCGGTTCCCCAGCGCGCTGGGCACCGCCACCAAGTCCGTGCCGTTCCGGGCGGGCGGGGGAGTCAGCGGTACCGACCTCTACCTCAAGCGCGACAAGGTGCACCCGGTGTTCGCTGCCTGCCTGCCGGAGAGCCAGGCGAACCTGCTGGCGGTCACCCAGCGGCCCGCGGCCACCACCGCGTTCTCGGAGAAGGCCAAGGTCGCGGCCTGGAAGACGATCCCGTCCTGGGCCCTCGTCGGCCGCCAGGACATGACGATCAACCCGGACCAGGAGCGCTTCCAGGCGGAACGCGCCCACTCCCACACCGTGGAGCTCGACACCTGCCACGTGTCCCTGATCGCACGGCCCGACGCCGTCGCCGACCTGATCCTCCAGGCCGCTACCGCCGCCGAGTCCGGTCGCCCGGCGCTGGCCGACACCGGGTCCGGCGAACACCGGCCCGACGTCGGCGCTCTGGCCGGCGCCGCCGGGGGCGCGCTGGCCGCCGGCGCGGCCGCCTTCCTCGGCGCCCGTCGCCTGCGGCGCCGCTCCGGCTGAGGAGCCTGCCGCGAGCCACGCCCGACGTCAGTGGCCGTGGCCGCCCGTCCCGCCGCCGTCCCTGCCGGCATGGCCGTCCTCCGGGCCGGCCGTGACCGTGAACGCGGCGGTGCGGACGGTTCCTTGGTGCTTGAAGTCGAGGAAGAGCCGGTACGTGCCCGCGCTCGGGGCCGTGGCGGTGAAGGAGACGTCCGGCCCGGGCGCGGTTGCGCCGTCGCCCGGGGCGCCGCCCGGGTGCACGTGCAGGTAGGCCAGGTCGCCGGCGCGCAGGGCGACCAGGTGGCCGTACGCACCGAGGTAGGGCTGCAGGTCGGTGACCTCACGGCCGTCCTTCGTCACCGTCAGCCGGAGCTCCCGCGCGGCGCCGGGTTGCAGGCCGCCGTGGAGCGTCACGGTGTAGCCGTCCACGGTCGCCGTCCGGGAGACCGGCGCGGGGCTGCCGGGCCGGTGGTCCCCGGCCACGGAGAGGTCCGCGCCGAGCGTGAGGTTCCGGCTGCCCTTCGCGGCGGGGGTGAAGTCGGCGAAGATCCGGTGGTCCCCGGCGCGGGGGAGGCTGACGGGGGTGCTCCACGTGCCGTCGGCGGCCCGGACCGGATGCAGATGGCGGTAGGACGTCAGGTCGCGTGAGACGACGATCAGGTGCAGCTCCTTCTCGTGGGCCCGCCGGTACGAGGTGAGCGGGTGGCCGTCGGCGTCGCGTATGAGGAAGCGCAGTTCGGCCGGGCGACCGGAACCGACGTGTGGCGTGCGCAGGTCGAGGGTGTAGCCCGCCTCGCTGGTCGCCAGGCCTCCCGCGGGCTGGGCGGCGCCCTCGTCGTCGGCGGTGTCGTGCGCGTGTCCCGGCCCCGGCGCGTTCGCGCCGGCCGCCGGTGGGCGGACCGGGTCGAAGGCCGCACCCACGCCGTAGGCGGTGCCGAACGAGGCCGCCAGGGCGACGGCGAACGCGGTGATCTTCGTTCCGGTGTTCAAGGCTGCTCCGTGGGTGGCGTGGCGTGGGGAGGCGTGCCGGGTGGGCGCGTCGCTCCACGCTATACCCCCTAGGGGTATGTGCCAAGGTGCACGAGGGCGGTACCGGGATACGGGGTGGGGGTATGCACGGCCGTGGCCGTCAGGCGGGCGCCAGGACCTGTTCGGTCCAGATCGTCTTGCCGCGCGGATGGTGACGGGTGCCCCACTGCTGGGCGAGCTGCGCCACGAGGAGCAGACCCCGCCCGCCCTCGTCGTACGTACGGGCACGGCGCAGGTGCGGGGTGGTGTTGCTCGTGTCCGTGACCTCGGTGATGAGCGCCGTGTTGTTGTGGATCAGGCGCAGCTGGATGGGCGGCTTGCCGTAGCGGATGGCGTTGGTGACCAGCTCGCTGACGAGCAGTTCGGTGGTGAACGAGGTCTCCTCCAGGCCCCACGTCGTCAGCTGCGACGTGGTGTGGTGGCGGGCGTGCGCGACGGTGGCGGGGTCGTTGGGCAGCTGCCAGGTGGCGATGTGGTCGGAGGGCAGGGTGCGGGTCCGGGCGACCAGGAGGGCGATGTCGTCGGTCGGGCGGTGCGTGATGAGGGTGGTCAGGACCCGGTCGCAGACCGTGTCCAGCGACGAGGTCGGGTGCGCGAGGGCCGTGAACATCTTGTCCAGGGACTGGTCGATGTCGTTGTGGTGCGGGTCCAGCAGCCCGTTGGTGTAGAGGGCGAGGACCGTGCCCTCGGGGAGGTTCGTGGTCATCGTCTCGAACGGGAGCCCGCCCAGGCCCAGCGGGGGGCCGGCGGGGACGTCCAGGAAGTGGACGGCGTGGTCGGGGGTCACCACGGCGGGCGGAGGGTGCCCCGCACGGGCGAGGCTGCACTGGCGCGAGATCGGGTCGTACACCGCGTACAGGCACGTGGTGCCGATCCCGCCCGCGGTCTCCGCGTCCTGGTCCTCCCCGGCGTCGTCGGAGCAGAGGTGGATCACCAGGTCGTCGAGGTGGGTGAGGAGCTCGTCCGGTGGCAGGTCCACGTCGGCGAGGGTGCGCACCGCGGTGCGCAGCCGCCCCATCGTGGCCGACGCGCGGATGCCGTGCCCGACGACGTCGCCGACCACGAGGGCGACACGGGCGCCGGACAGGGGGATCACGTCGAACCAGTCGCCGCCCACCCCGGCGTGCGTCGTCGCGGGCAGGTAGCGCGTGGCGATGTCCAGGGCGTCCTGCTCGGGCAGGGTGTGCGGCAGCAGGCTGCGCTGCAGCGTCATCGTTGTCGTGCGCTCGCGGGCGTAGCGGCGGGCGTTGTGGATCGCGGTGGCGGCCCGGTGGGCGAGCTTCTCGGTGAGGGCGAGGTCGTCGGCGGTGAAGGGGACCGGGTTGCGGTGGCGGCTGAAGACGGCCAGCCCGAGGGTGCCGCCGCCGGCCGTGAGGGGGATCGCGATGACCGAGTGGGTGCCCGCCTCGCGGATCCACGCGGCCCGGGGGTCCTGGGCCGCCCAGCGGGCGAGGGTGGCCTCGGTGATGTCGTACAGCGCGGCCTTGCCGGTGGCCAGCGTCTGCGCGGGAGGGGACCCCGGGGGGTAGGTCGCGGTGTCGCCGAGGGCGATGAGGGCCTCGGGGGTGCCGGGCAGGATGGACCTGGCGGCAGTGCGGGTCACGGTCACCGGACCGTCCGACCCCGCGGCCCGGGCGCCGCTGGAGGGCTCGATCAGGTCGACGGCGGCGTAGTCGGCGAGCTCGGGCACCGCGAGGTCGGTGAGCTCCTGAGCGGTGCGGGTGGTGTCCAGGGTCGTGCCGATGCGGGTCGCGGCGTCGTGCAGGAGCTGCGAACGGCGCCGCACCTCGGGGTCCTCCGCGGCCGGGTGCGTGGTGAGCACCACCCCGCTCACCGTCCCCGCGGGGTCGGTGAGCGGGGTGAGGGTCGCCTGCAGGGCGTGCTCCCCGCCGGCGCCGTCCCCCGGCGCGGTGCCCGGGCGGCCGTCGTCTCCGGTGGCGATGGAGCCGTCCGCGGTGAAGGGGGCGGGGGCGTGCTGCGGGCGCCCGCTCGTCAGGACGCTCCGCATGTGGGCTTCCGTCTGCCGGGCCGTGTCACCGGGGGCGAGGTCGGCCGGCCGCAGGCCGCGCATCTCGGCCTCGCGCAGTCCCAGGGTGTCCTCGAAGGCGGCGTTGGCCCGCGTCAGCCGCAGCCCGGTGTCGAAGACGGCCTGCGGGCAGGGGGACTGGGTGAACGCCCAGCCGCACACCGCGTCGTGCGCCGGCGGGTCGCCGGTGGACCCGGGGACCGCCGCGACGACGAGCCAGCCGCTCTTGTCGTGCCCGTCGCCGTTGTTCCCGGGCCCGGTGTCGCCCGGCGGCCGGCGGGCCGTCTCGCGGTGGTGGGCGAGCAGGCGCAGGCGCAGGGTGTGTCCGTCCCGGTGGCGGAGCGCGAGGGTCCCGGCCCAGCGTGGCGTGGAGGGGGGCGGCGCGTGCGGCGGGGGTCCGGCGAGCAACAGCGTGGCGGGATGACCGATGATCTCGGCGGGCGCGTGGCCGAGCAGGTGGTGGGCCTGGGCGCTCCAGCCGGTGACGATCCCGTGGTCGTCGAGCGTGGCGGAGGCGGTGTAGGCGGTGGCGCCGTCGGTCCCCAGGGATTCCGGCTGTCCACCGGCGGCGGTGGGAAGTGGCTCCATGGCTGTCATCTCGCCCTCGCTAGGTTTCTTTCCCCCGCGGCGGCGGGGGAACCGGGCTCGGCCAGGGCATCCACTGACCAGCATCGTGCCTGTGACGGGTGAGCACCAACGCAACGGGCGGGGCGGGCGCCTGGAGGGACGTCGGGAGGGACCTCGGAAGGCGTGCCCCGGCATGAGAGCATCGCGGGCATGTTCCCGGAGACCTCCCGGCTGCGCGTACGCCGATTCCGCCCCGCCGACGCGCCGGCCCTGGCCGTCTACCGGTCCGACCCCGCCGTCGCCCGCTACCAGGGCTGGAGCGAGCCGGTGTCCCCTCAGGCGGCCGCGGACCTCGTCGCGCGGTTCGCCGCGGGGGATCCGGAGGAGCCCGGCTGGTTCCAGTACGCGGTGGAGCTCGCCGCCACCGGCGAGCTGATCGGCGACATCGGCGTGTGCCTGCACGACAACCGGATGCAGGCCGACCTCGGTTTCACCCTCGCCCGCGCGCACCAGGGCCACGGCTACGCCACCGAGGCCGTCACCGCGCTGCTGGACCGGCTCTTCACCGTGAGTAGCCTGCACCGCGTCTCCGCCGAGTGCGACGCGCGGAACACCGCCTCGGCGCGTCTGCTGGAGCGTGTCGGGTTCCGGCTGGAGGGCCGTCGCGAGGCCCACACCTGGATCAAGGGGGAGTGGACCGACGACCTGCTGTTCGGCCTGCTCGCCACCGACTGGGAGACGCCTCACCCGGGCACCGGACGCGACGGGGAATGACGACGGGGAATGACGACGGGGAATGACCGCTTCCGGTTCACGGTTGGACCAGGCGCGGGAGACCTGTCGCAGGACTCCACGGGGACGCGGAGCGGTCCGCCCCCACGGGGTGCTGCCGGGCAGGAGAACGGCCCCGCTTCGATCCGGCGCCGGCCTGGCCCCCCTTCCCGGCCGGCGCCGATCGTGTCAAAGAACCTCGCCGCGCCGAGTGACCCGGGACACCCCGTCACGCCGCTTGTGGCCGTGCCCGGTTGAGCCCGGGTGGGTCAGTCCGGCTCGCAGGAACCCCTCGACGGGTGTCTGATGTGGTCAGCGGCCCGGGGCCCCGGAGTGGCCCCCGATGAACGGCCCCGGGCCCGCTTTGTGTGTCATGCCTCCATCCCCGGGCGATTGCGCCACGGAAGAAGCCTCCTGACGGATCGTCATGCGGCGATGGGCTGCCGGGCCTCACTGATCGCCCAGGCGGCGTTGACCAGGCCGATGTGACTGAACGCCTGCGGGAAGTTGCCGAGCAGTTCACCGGTGACCGGGTCGATCTCCTCCGCCAGGAGGCCCACGTCGTTGACGTACGCCGCCGCCCGCGCGAAGACGTCGCTGGCCCGCTCGGCCTGGCCCGACAGGGCCAGCGCCTGGGCCAGCCAGAAGGTGCACAGCAGGAAGGTGCCCTCCTCGCCGGCGAGGCCGTCCACCCCCTCCGCGGTGCGGTACCGGTAGACCAGCCCCGCGGCGTCGGTGAGCCTCCGCTCCGTCGCGTCGATGGTGGCGCGGATCCGCGGGTCGTCGGCGGGCAGGAAACCGACGATCGGCATCATCAGGTTCGACGCGTCGAGGGCGGTCGAGCCGAAGTACTGCGTGAAGGCGCCCGCCTCCTCGTTCCAGCCCTCCCGCAGCACGGTCCGGTGGATCTCGTCCCGGGTTCTCCGCCAGGCCGCCACCTTGTCCCGGCGCGCGCCCAGGTGCTCGGCGAGCCGCACGGCCCGGTCCAGCGCCGCCCAGCACATGACCTTGGAGTGCAGGAAGTGGCGGGGCTCGCCACGGACCTCCCAGATGCCCTGGTCCTTGTCGGTCCACCGCTCCGCCGCGGCGTCCGCGCACGCGACGAGGAAACGCCGGGTGTCGTCGTCGATCCGGTGCAACTGGTCCGCGAGGCGGTAGGCGGCCTCGAGGAGCTCCCCGTAGACGTCGATCTGCTGCTGGCACCACGCGCCGTTGCCCACCCGCACCGGCCGGCTGTTCCGCCATCCGCGCAGGTGGGGGAGCGTGCGCTCGCTCAGGTCGTGCTCGCCGCCCACCCCGAACATGATCTGCAGCGTCCGGTCCTCGCTCAGCGACGGCGCGGCGGTCGCCAGGAAGGCGAAGAAGTCGTGCGCCTCGTCGGGGCAGGCCGCCACCCACAGGGCCTCCATGGTCAGGCAGGCGTCCCTGACCCAGGTGTAGCGGTAGTCCCAGTTGCGCTCGCCGCCCACGCCCTCCGGCAGCGAGGTGGTCGCGGCGGCGACGATGGCGCCGCTGGGCTGGAACGACAGCGCCTGCAGCACCCGGCCGCTGTGGTGCACCAGGTCGCGCCAGGGCCCGTCGTAGGCCTGGTGCATGTCCGACCACGACTGCCACGCGGCGATCGTGGAGTCCAGGCGGCCGGACAGGTCCTCCTGCGTCCAGACGTGGGCCGGGGGCTCCTCGAGCGTCGAACGGTGCAGGCCGAAGCAGACGGACTCGCCGGCCCGCAGGGTGAAGGCCCCGTGGGCCGTGGCGTCCGCGAAGTCCATGCGGTACGGGGTGGTCAGCACCAGCCACTCGGCCCCTCCCCGGGACGTGACCCCGCCCGCGATCCCCGACAGGATCGGCGCGACGAGCCCGTACTCCGGTCGCGGGCGGTACTCCGTCTCCACCGGCACCTCGCCCTCGGCGCAGGCCAGCCTGCGGGCCAGCAGGTGCGGTGCGCCGGCCCCGAGGCTGTGCTCGTCGCCGTCGGGGCCGGTCAGCAGGGCGTCCGTGAGCGTGACCGTTCCCGAGTCGGTGCGGAAGGTGGTCTCCAGCACCATGGACCGGTCCACGTAGGTCCGCGTCGCCTCGTACGGGACCGACGGCCGGACCGACCAGTGACCGGCCGCGCCGTCCAGCAGCCGCGCGAAGACCGAGGGGCTGTCGAACCGGGGGAAGCACAACCAGTCGACGGAGCCGTCCCGGCTCACCAGCGCGGCGGAGTGCCGGTCGGAGATCAGTGCGTAGTCTGCGATCGCGGTCGAACTCATGGCGGCTCCCACGGACGGTGGCTCCCACGGACGGTGGCTCAGCGGACCGGCCGGCCGTTGCCGTACGCCGCGCGCGGCTCGAACGCCTCGCCCCGCGCCGCGAGTTCGGCGGGGGCCATCCCGATGTCCCCGGCCTGCCACGACATCCGGGCGGAGGTCCGGGCACAGGCACCTGCGGGCCCGGCCGTCACGCGGTCGCCGGCCGGACCGGCCCCGCCGTCTGCGTCCCTGCCTCCAGTGTGCCGCGGACGGCGACGCGCGACCGGGTCCGCGGGTGTGCGGGGGTCCGTGGTGTCTGAATTCGCCGGTCGGGGGGTGTGGGGGGATGCTGGTGTATATG
>NZ_JARAVK010000293.1:0-9918 GCF_033792765.1 Streptomyces sp. PA03-6a
GGGATGGCCTGCGACGCGGGCGGGGTCGTCGGCGAGGACGAGGGCGCGGGCACGGCGGATCAGATCCGGTAACCGGAGCCGGGCACGGTGACGATCACCGCGGGCTCCCCGAGCTTGCGGCGCAGCGTCATGACGGTGACGCGCACGACGTTGGTGAAGGGGTCGGTGTTCTCGTCCCAGGCCTTCTCCAGCAACTGCTCCGCGGAGACCACGGCACCCTCGCTGCGCAGCAGCACCTCCAGCACCGCGAACTCCTTGGGGGCCAGGTGGACCTGCCGGCCCTCCCGGGTCACCTCGCGGCGGTTGGGGTCGAGCTTGATCCCGGAGCGCTCCAGCACCGGCGGCAGCGGCGCGGTCGTACGGCGCCCGAGGGCCCGTACGCGGGCGGTCAGCTCGGTGAAGGCGAAGGGCTTGGGGAGGTAGTCGTCCGCGCCCAGTTCCAGCCCCTCCACGCGGTCGCTGACGTCGCCCGCGGCGGTCAGCATCAGGACGCGGGTCGGCAGGCCCAGCTCCACGAGCTTGCGGCACACGTCGTCCCCGTGGACGACCGGCAGGTCGCGGTCGAGGACGACGACGTCGTAGTCGTTGACCCCGATCCGCTCCAGGGCGGCGCCGCCGTCGTAGACGACGTCGACGGCCATGGCCTCACGGCGTAGTCCGGTGGCTACCGCATCGGCGAGCAGTTGCTCGTCCTCGACGACCAGTACGCGCAAGGCGCTGTTCCTTCCCTAGGCACTTCTCAAAGAGCCGTGCACAGCCCGCTGCGCAGGCTGAACGCCCCTCCATCCTGCACCGGGAGGCCGTAAAACAGGGGTAAGAGCAGTTGGCGCCCAATTCTTCGCGTCCCGGAGGTTTCCCCTCCGGCGGGCCTGGGGAGGACGACTGCACACCCCCGATCACGCCCCCAGGGCGTCCGCAACTCCCGTGGCAGTAGCCGCTGTGTGATCCGAGGGGTCCCCGGACAAGACCTGTGAACGACCCCGCACATCGCACGACCCCGAATATCCCTGTGTCAACCCACGACGACGAGGGGGCGCCACCTGATGGACGCATTCACCACTGGAATCCTGCAGCGCATACACAGCACCGAATCGGACCTTCTGCGCGCCCGTGAGGACGGGGACGAGTTCCTGGCCGAGGTCGAGGAGGCCGAACTGGCCGACCTGCGCCGCCTCGCCGCCGAGCACGGCGTCCAGGTGCTGCCCAAGATCGCCTGAGATCGCCCAGGGCGGCACAGCCGAACGCCGCGCCCCGGACACCTGGACAGGTGCCGGGGCGTTCGCGTGCCCGCCGCCGGTTGCGCACGGGGCGGCCGGCCGTCACGGGGGGCGTCAGCGGCCCTCAGTCGTGCCAGGCGCCGAGTTCGTCGAGCCGGCGCTGCAGGGGCTCGAACAGTCCCGGCGGGGCCGCCACGGTCAGCTCAGTGGACTCCGGCACCCCGGGGCGGCCGCCGGTCAGGGCTCCGGCCTCGCGGGCGAACAGCGCGCCCGCCGTGTAGTCCCACGGGTTCAGGCCGCGCTCGTAGTAGCCGTTGAGGCGGCCGCAGCCCACGTCGCACAGGTCGATGGCGGCGGATCCGCCGCGGCGTATGTCCCGCACCTGCGGCACCAGCTCGCGCAGCACCCTCGCCTGGCCCTCGCGGCGCTCCTGCAGGTAGCCGAAGCCGGTGCCGATCAGCGCCTGGTCCATCGGCGGCGCAGGGCGCACGGCCGCCGGCCGGTCGCCGACCCACGCACCCCGGCCCAGCACCGCGCGGTAGCTCTCGCCGCGCATCGGGGCCTCGACGACCCCGACGAGCGTCTCGCCGTCCCGCTCGGCCGCGATGCTCACGGCCCACGACGGCAGGCCGTACAGGTAGTTCACGGTGCCGTCCAGCGGGTCGATCACCCACCGGACCCCGCTGGTGCCCGGGGTGCTGGCGCCCTCCTCGCCCAGGAGCCCGTCGTCCGGGCGGCGCTCGATGATGAAGGAGGCGATCAGCTTCTCCGCGGCGATGTCCATCTCGGTGACGACGTCGATCGGGCTGCTCTTGGTGGCGGCCACACCGAGGTCGGCCGGGCGGCCGTCGCGCAGCAGCTCGCCCGCCCTGCGGGCGGCCTCGAGGGCCACGGCCAGGAGTTCGTCCTTGAGGTGGTCGTTCACGGTACTCCTCGTGCGTTCGGGTACGTCGGTCACTCGGCGCCCGCGGCAGCGGGCCGCGGGCTGCGCGCCGGGCAGCAGCCCACGGGGCACACGTCGTGGCTGGGCCCGAGCGCGCCCAGCGCGCACCGCTCGGGGGTCAGGCCCCGCTCGGTGGCGGCGCGCTCCAGCACCAGCTCGCGCACGGCGGCCGCGAAGCGCGGGTCCGCGCCCACGGTGGCGGCGCGGGATACGGGCAGGCCCAGTTCCGCGGCCTTGGCGGTCGCCTCGGTGTCGAGGTCGTACTTGACCTCCATGTGGTCGGAGACGAAGCCGATCGGCACCATGACGGCGGCGGGGGCGCCGGCGGCGTGCAGCTCCTCCAGGTGGTCGCAGATGTCGGGCTCCAGCCACGGGATGTGGGGGGCGCCGCTGCGGGACTGGTAGACCAGCTTCCACGGGCGGTCGGTGCCGGTGGCCTCGCGGACGGCGTCGGCGATCACCCGGGCGGTGTCCAGGTGCTCGGCGACGTAGGCGCCGCCGGCTCCGTCCTCGGTGTGCTCCTCGGGCCGGCCCGAGGTGTCGGCGGCCGCGGTGGGGATCGAGTGGGTGGTGAACGCCAGGTGCGCCCCGTCCCGGACGTCCTCGGGCAGCGTGGCGAGGGCGGTCAGCACCGCGTCGGCCATGGGCCGGACGAAGCCGGGGTGGTTGAAGTAGTGCCGCAGCTTGTCCACGCGGGGGACGGGGTGTCCTTCGGCCTCGAGGGCGGCCAGGGAGTCGGCGAGGTTCTCGCGGTACTGCCGGCAGCCGGAGTAGGAGGCGTACGCGCTGGTGGCCAGGACCAGGACCCGGCGGTGGCCGTCCCCGGTCAGCTCGCGCAGCGTGTCGGTGAGGTAGGGCGACCAGTTGCGGTTGCCCCAGTACACGGGCAGGTCGAGGCCGTGCTCGGCGAAGTCCTTGCGCAGCGCCTCCAGCAGCTCGCGGTTCTGCGCGTTGATGGGGCTGACCCCGCCGAAGAGGAAGTAGTGCTGCCCCACCTCCTTCAGGCGCTCACGGGGGATGCCACGGCCGCGCGTGACGTTCTCCAGGAAGGGGACGACGTCGTCGGGCCCCTCGGGCCCCCCGAAGGACAGCAGGAGCAGTGCATCGTACGGAGTGGCGGTGCCGGCCTCGGTGTGATCGGACATGTTCCGATCCTGCCACCCGGGGGTGACGGCCGAAGAACCGGGAAAATTCGCTTGCGCTCCCTTTGTAAGCTGTGTGACGCAGTCACATTCCTTACCCCCGCCCCCACCTCAGCCCCCGAACATCGGCAACGAAGCCGTTGGAGCGCCCTGTGCCCAGTCCCTATCGCGCGATCTTCTCCACTCCGGGGACCAGGGGTTTCTCGGCGGCAGGCTTCATCGGCCGGATGCCGCTGTCCATGCTCGGCATCGGCATCGTGACGATGATGTCCCAGGTCACCGGCCGCTACGGGATCGCGGGCGCCCTGGCGGCCACCCTGGCGCTGGCCGGGGCGGCGCTGGGTCCGCAGGTCTCCCGCCTGGTCGACCGGTACGGCCAGCGCAGGGTGCTGCGCCCGGCGGCCGGGGTGACGGTGCTGGCGGTGGCGGGCCTGCTGGTGTGCGTACGGACCGGGGCTCCGGACTGGGCGCTCTTCGTCTGCGTCGCGCCGGCGGGGACGACCCCGAGCCTGGGCGCCATGGTGCGGGCGCGGTGGGCCATGATCCACCGCGGGTCGCCTGCCCTGCTGCACACCGCCTACTCCTTCGAGTCCGTCGTCGACGAGGTCTGCTTCATCGTGGGCCCGATCCTGTCGATCGGGCTGTGCACGATCTGGTTCCCGGAGGCGGGGCCGCTGCTGGCCGTGCTCTTCCTGGCGGCCGGGGTGTGGCTGCTGAGCGCGCAGCGCGCCACCGAACCGCCGCCCCACCCGCGCGAACAGCACACCCCCGGCTCCGCGCTGCGCTCCCGCGGGCTGCAGGTGCTCGTGCTGACCTTCGTCGCGACCGGGGCGCTCTTCGGTGCCGTGGACGTGAACACCGTGGCCTTCGCCGAGGAGCAGGGCCACAAGGCCGCGGCCAGCGTGGTGCTGGCGGTGTACGCGGCGGGTTCCTGCCTCGCGGGGGTGCTTTTCGGCCTGATGAAGCCGACGGGAACGGCCTCCCGCCGCTTCCTCCTGGGCGTGGCGGCCATGGCCGTGAGTATGATCCCGCCACTACTGGTCGGGAACTTGCCGTTCCTGGCCGTGGCGCTGTTCGTCGCGGGCCTGTCCATCGCACCGACGATGGTCACCACCATGGCGCTCGTCGAGCAGTTGGTACCGCGCGCGAAGCTGACCGAGGGCATGACGTGGACGAGCACGGGGCTCGCGGTCGGTGTGGCGCTCGGCGCCTCTGCGGCCGGGTGGGTGGTCGACGCGGCGGGGGCCCGGGCCGCGTTCGCGGTGCCCGCCTCCGCCGCGGCGCTCGCCGTGGTGGCGGCCTTCCTGGGGTACCGCCGGCTGGAGTCGGCGCCTGAGCTGGAGGGGACGCGTGCGCATGGCTACGACGAACAGGACCGCCGGGAAGGCCACATGGCGTAACTGGGCGGGCAACGTGCGGGCCCTGCCCGCGCGGACCGAGTCACCCGCCTCGGTGGACGAACTGGCCGCCGTGGTGCGCAAGGCGGCGGCGGACGGGCTCCCGGCCAAGGCGGTCGGCACCGGGCACTCCTTCACCTCGACGGCGGCGACCTCGGGCGTCCTGATCCGGCCCGAGCGGATGACCGCGGTGCGGCGCGTCGACCGCGAGGCCGGCACGGTCACGGTGGAGGCGGGCGTCCAGCTCAAGCACCTCAACGCGCTGCTCGCCGCCGAAGGCCTGTCGCTCACGAACATGGGCGACATCATGGAACAGACCGTGGCCGGCGCGACCAGCACCGGAACCCACGGCACGGGCCGCGACTCGGGCTCCATAGCCGCCCAGATCAAGGCGCTGGAACTGGTGCTCGCCGACGGTTCGGTGCTCACCTGCTCGGCGGAGGAGAACGCCGAGGTCTTCGCCGCCGCCCGGATCGGGCTGGGCGCGCTCGGCGTGGTCAGCGCGCTCACCTTCGCGGTCGAGCCGCTCTTCCTGCTCGCCGCGCGCGAGGAGCCCATGCGCTTCGACCGGGTGGTCGCCGAGTTCGACCAACTGGTCGAGGAGAACGAGCACTTCGAGTTCTACTGGTTCCCGCACACCGACGGCTGCAACACGAAGCGGAACAACCGCAGTCAGGGGCCCGCCGCCCCGGTCCCGGGCGTGCGCGGCTGGATCGACGACGAGTTCCTGTCCAACGGGGTCTTCCAGGCGGCCTGCGCCGTGGGCCGGGCGGCGCCCGCCCTCATCCCGGGCATCGCCCAGGTCTCCAGCCGGGCCCTGTCGGCCCGCGCCTACACCGACGTCCCGTACAAGGTGTTCACCCATCCACGCCGTGTGCGTTTCGTGGAGATGGAGTACGCGGTGCCGCGGGAGGCCGCGGTGGAGGTGCTGCGCGAGCTGAAGTCCATGGTCGAGTCCTCGCGGTTCAGGATCAGCTTCCCCGTGGAGGTGCGCGTCGCCCCGGCGGACGACATCGCGCTGTCGACGGCCTCCGGCCGGGACACCGCGTACGTCGCGGTGCACATGTACCGCGGCAGCCGGTACCAGGAGTACTTCACGGCGGTCGAGCAGATCATGACCGCCCATCAGGGACGCCCCCACTGGGGCAAGATCCACACCCGGGACGCGGACTACTTCGCCGAGGTCTACCCGCGCTTCGCCGAGTTCACCGCCCTGCGCGACCGGCTGGACCCGGACCGGCTGTTCCGCAACGACTACCTGCGGCGGGTGCTCGGCGAATAGTTCCACTTGTGTGGTTTTTGTGAAGATCCCGGCCCAACTCCCTTGGCGTGCGCGAAGTTCGACGGCGCGGCGCCCCACCGACGTGGCCCAAATGGAGTACTGTGACAAATCCTGGCTCCGGGGGGAGACGGCGCACTCGTCCCGGGGTGCCGTCGATCGAACCGGAGACACTTGACGCCGAGTGGTTCGTTTGGCCACTCAGCGTTGCGAATAGGTAACCGTGCCATAACGGCGAGTCACGGCACACGCCCGACACGCCGGGAAACTCAGCAAGGTTGTGGCAGGCTGCACCCGGGCAGGTCACACTCGTCCATCGGGAGCAGCGACGCACGTGACGTCGGCAGGCACCACCCGGGAGGTAACCGTGCCCGAACTGCGTGTCGTGGCCGTCAGCAACGACGGCACACGGCTGGTGCTCAAGGCTGCCGACAGCACGGAGTACACGCTTCCGATCGACGAACGTCTGCGTGCCGCCATCCGCAACGACCGGGCGCGGCTGGGCCAGATCGAGATCGAGGTCGAGAGCCATCTGCGCCCGCGCGACATCCAGGCGCGGATACGAGCCGGTGCCACCGCGGAGGAGGTCGCTCAGCTCGCCGGGATCCCGGTGGAGCGCGTCCGGCGCTTCGAGGGCCCCGTGCTGGCGGAGCGCGCCTTCATGGCCGAGCGGGCCCGCAAGACCGCGGTGCGGCGTCAGGGCGAGAGCACCGGTCCGCAGCTCGGTGAGGCCGTCGCGGAGCGGCTGCTGCTGCGCGGCGCCGAGAAGGACAGCGTCCTGTGGGACTCCTGGCGGCGTGACGACGGTACCTGGGAGGTGCTCCTCGTCTACCGGGTGGCCGGTGAGCCGCACTCCGCGAGCTGGACGTACGACCCTCCGCGCCGGCTCGTCCAGGCCGTGGACGACGAGGCGCGCGCGCTCATCGGGGAGACGACCCAGGAGGCCGCGCAGGAGCCGAGCTACCCCTTCGTGCCGCGGATCGCGCGGCTCCCGCGCGACCGTGCGCTGGAGCGGCCCGACCGCGCCGATCGGGCGGAACGCACGGCCGAGGAGCGGGCGGAGGAGGAGCGCGACTCCCTGACCAGCCTCCTGGAGGCGGTCCCCAGCTTCCGCGGCGACATGGTGGTGCCGGCCCAGGCGGGGCCGCCCTCCGTCACGCCCGACACGCCGGCTGCGGCAACGGTCACCGAAGACGGTCCCGACACGCCCGGGGCGGAGGAGGAGGCGCCGCCGGCCCCCGCCGCGAGTGCGGGCGCGGGCTCCGCGTACGCCGACGTCCTGATGCCGCGTTCGGTCGGCGCCCACCGCGACCGGCTGGTCGGCTCCACCGACCGCCAGGCCGAGGCGGACGGGGTCCGTCCGGGACGGCGGGCGACGGTGCCGAGCTGGGACGAGATCGTCTTCGGGAGCCGGCGCAAGAAGCAGGACTGACCGGGGCACGCTGCCCCTCAGGGGGTGCCCCGGTGCGGTCCTCCGTAGGGGCCAGCCGCCGGCGCCCGGTCAGCCCGGTTGCGGGCCGGTCGCGACGTCGCGGCCCGCCGTGGACCACTCGCTCCAGGAGCCGACGTAGAGCGCCGCGGGGATGCCGGCGACCGCCAGGGCCAGCACCTCGTGGGCGCCGGAGACGCCCGAGCCGCAGTAGACGCCGACCTCGGCACCAGGCGTGGCACCGGCCTTGCCGAAGCGCGCCGCGAGTTCGTCGGCGGCGAGGAAGACGCCGGTGTCCGCGGCGACGTTCTCCGTGGTCGGGGCGTTGACCGCGCCGGGGATGTGACCGGCGACGGGGTCGATGGGCTCGGTGTCGCCCCGGTAGCGCTCCGGCGCACGGGCGTCCAGGAGGACGCCGCGGCGGGCCAGTGCCGCCGCCTCGTCGGCGGTGAGCACGGGAAGCGCGCCCGGCGCCGCGGCGAAGTCGCCCTCCTCGTCGGCGGGGACGTCCGCATCGAGAGGCAGTCCCGCCGCGGTCCACGCCGCGAGCCCGCCGTCCAGGACGCGGACCCGCTCGTGCCCGGCCCAGCGCAGCAGCCACCACGCGCGGGCCGCGCCCCAGCCGGGACCGCCGTCGTAGACGACGACGTCGCGGTCCGCGCCGACGCCCGCGCGGCGCATCGCGGCGGTGAACACCGCGAGGTCCGGGAGGGGATGGCGGCCCGCCGCCCCGGGCGGTCCGGCGAGTTCGGTGTCGAGGTCGACGTAGTGCGCGCCGGGCAGGTGACCGGCCTCGTACGCGGGACGGCCGGGCGGCCCGCCCAGTTGCCAGCGGACGTCCAGAAGGGCGGCGCCTCCCGGGACGCCCTTCGGCAGCGCGGCCAATTCGGTTACGGTAATGACAGGATGCATAAGCCCATTGTGGTCACCCGGCGCGGGAAACCTGCGGCGCGGCCCCGGTCCGCGGCACACCCGGTGGTGCGAGCATCGCTGTGGCACGTCCCCTGCAAGCCCGAGCGTTGCTCCCCAGGAGAGAATTGATGACCGAGGTAGGGAACCGCCACCCGCACGGCACCCCGTGCTGGGTCAGCCTGCTGGCTCACAGCGTCGAGGCCACGCAGGAGTTCTACAGCCATCTGTTCGGCTGGGAGTTCCACCCCGGTCCGCATTCCCTGGGCCTGTACGTGCGCGCCACGCTGGACGGGAAGAGCGTGGCCGGCATCGGCGAGCTGCCCAGGGACCGGCACCTGCCGATCGCGTGGACGACCTACTTCGCCACGGACGACGCCGACAAGACCGCCGAGCTGATCCGGATCTGCGGCGGCACGGTGGGCGTCGGCCCGCTGGACGCGGACGACGCGGGACGGCTGGCCGTCGCCTCGGACCCGATGGGCGCGGTGTTCGGGGTGTGGCAGGCCCGGCACCACCGCGGGACCGAGGTCTTCGGGGTACCGGGCGCGCCGGTCTGGAACGAACTGCTCACCCGGGAGACCTCGCTGGTCGGCAAGTTCTACTCGGTGGTCTTCGGGCTGGAGACCGACGCGGTGGTCTCCACCGACTTCGACTACCTCACGCTCCACCTCGCCGGCCGTCCGGTCGGCGGGATCCACGGCGTCGGCCGGGCCCTGCCGCGCGACCGCGGGGCGCACTGGATGACGTACTTCGAGGTCGCCGACACCGACGCCGCCACCCGCCAGGTGACGGACCTGGGCGGGACGGTCATCCGCACGCCGCGCGACTCCGAGTACGGCCGGCTGGCCACCGTGGCGGACCCCGAGGGCGCGGTCTTCACCGTGATCCGGTCCCGGCCGCAGCCGGGGGCCGGCGGCAGCTAGTCGACCGGCAGGACGTCCGGCGAGATCGCCGCCGCGCGCGCCGCGGCCGCGGTCATCCGCCGGATGTGGTGGCGGCGGCAGAGCACCTCGTAGCCGATGTCCGCGCCGGGGCGGTTGACGTCGCCGACGACGACCTGCTCGCCCTCGACGACCATCTCCCCGCCCACCGTACGGGCGTTGTGCGTGGCACGGGCGCCGCACCAGCACAGGGCCTCGACCTGGAGCACTTCGATCCGGTCGGCCATCTCCACCAGGCGCCGGGAGCCCGGGAAGAGCTTGGTGCGGAAGTCGGTGGTGATCCCGAAGGCGAAGACGTCCAGCCGCAGGTCGTCGACGATGCGCGCGAGCTGGTCGATCTGGTCCGGGGTGAAGAACTGGGCCTCGTCGACGATGACGTAGTCGGCGCGGGCGCCGCCGGACAGGTGCGTGACGAGGTAGCCGTAGAAGTCGAAGTCGTCGGCGGCCTCGACGGCCTTGGTCTCCAGGCCGAGCCGGGAGGAGAGGACGCCCTCGCCGGCCCGGTCGTTACGGGTGAAGATCAGTCCCTCCAGGCCGCGTGCCGAGCGGTTGTGCTCGATCTGCAGGGCGAGGGTGCTCTTCCCGCAGTCCATCGTTCCGGAGAAGAACACGAGCTCAGGCATGAGGAGGCGGCGGCCTTTCGGGGCGGGGTGGTGGG
>NZ_JARAVK010000294.1:0-9892 GCF_033792765.1 Streptomyces sp. PA03-6a
CTCAAGCGCTGGCGCATCTTCCGTCACGCCCGCTGCAGCCCCAACCGCCTGTCGTCAGCAGCCAAAGCCATCCTCACCCTGGAGAAGCAACGCTGAAAAGGCTCACTGTTCGCCAACCACATAACCTGCCGCCGCAGAGGCTCGCGGATCATCCCCACAGTCCAGCGCTGATGCGCTTCATGCCATACTCCTCGCGAGATGGAGCGTCCAGCTTGGAGTTCAGGACGAGGTTTCAGATTCAGGGGGTGAAACCCCTACAAGAAGTGCCACTGGTAAGATATCATCCGACTATGGCACAGAAAATTCTTACCATTTTCACGGACGATATCACTGGCGAGTCATCTGACGATGTCGCCCCCCACACATTGACTCTTGACGGAGCGACCTACGAGATTGACCTCGGGTCGGACAGCTACGACACCCTACTTGAAAAGCTCGGGCCCTTCCTGGGTGCAGCTCGCCGGACTGGTGGACGCTTGAAGCCGGGCGCTGCCGGGAAGAGGCAGCCATCCGGTAGCGATGCGGCCAAAGTCCGGACTTGGGCCAGGGAGAACGGTTACCAGATGAGCAATCGCGGCCGCATTCCAGCGTCCATTCTCGAGGTCTACGAAAAGGCCAAGTAGAGGCGTCTTCCTGCGAAATCGCGGTGGGTCCTCTATGGATCTACACAAGGCAACCGTGAGCACCGGATCGGAGGGACACCGACACCGAGGCAGCCATCAGCAGGCGCAGCGTGGCAGGGTTACCAAAAGGGAAACCGCGCGGTAACGCCACAGCGGAACAGGACGTTCCGTTGTGGGGGCACAGGCCCTCGGTTGGCCGGCCCAGCCCTGGTGCCCACGGACCCACCTCAGCGACCAGCATCACATGCTCGGGTCGGGTCGGCGTAGCATCGATGGCGTCCGCCCGTTACGCCACCGCATCCGGGCGGCGATTCGTCAGCGGAACATCCTGCAAGCGGACATCAAAGTCAGCGTCGGCGTTCCGTTCCGACAACGCCGCAGAATCCAGGGCATCTGTGGAAACCGTGGCCAAGCGATTGTGGCGTTGGGACGTGCCCGGACTCACCACGACCACCTCATCGACAGTATCGATGCGCCTGCACTGCTCCTCGGGCCAGGAGTCGTACTTGCCACGATGATCCATGTGTACCCACTCCGACGTCCATCGCTGCCAACGCCGCCCGGACAAAGCCATACAGGTCTGGACGGCCCCGTCCTTGATCATCCGTACCCTTCAGCGAGCCGGGGCCCATAGATCTCCTGCGATGCTCAGATCCACGGTCCGGCAAACAAGGGTCAAGCAGACAAGCGGCGCCAACCGTCCACCCGCTACCAGCACGGCGATGCCAAAGTAGCGGCTGTCGTCTGCTCTCTCACGTCGGACGTGTGACCTTGGGGTGGTGAGTGCCACCGGGCTTCATGGAGGACACCGTCTCGCGTCTACCTGCCCGGGAGCCGTCACATGGCTGCCCTAGATCTCCATGATCAACCGCCAGTACAGAGGGCTGCCTCCTCCCCTCGTCTTCACACGCCACGTCCGTCCCTGCAAGTCCTTCGGACCAGGCGCCGCGGGATGTCAATGACCCGCAACGGCGTCTGGGCGACACTCACGGCCGACCACTCGCGCTGGCCTCGTAGCGCGCAACACCCGAAGCAGCACAAGCGGTTTCGCACGCCCAGCCCGCGGCGCCAATGCGCTCTGCCGACCCGGCCGGTGTCGCTGAGCTGTTCGCCGAACCCATGGCTGCGCAGTGACAGCACCGATGAGCAGAGCAGCACTGCGCAAGCCTTACGGCCCCTTGCGCCGGATGCTGCGCTTCAGGGGCCCTCAGGGAAGGCCTGCGCAAGTCCTGCAGCGCACCATCGCCGTACGCAGCTCGATCCTGGCCGACGGTACGTGGTCGGTAGTAGTCGCCGCCCAATACGCCAGCCCCGCCGCCGCAGGTGACCACACGGGCGGTGCCGTCCGGTACTTCTCCGTACCGGTCCTTTCCGTCCAAGGGGTTGCCGGTGCCGGTTCGTTCACGGTGACGGCGCCACCCGCGGACGTCACCGGACCCGTGCCTGCCGCGGTCAGTGAGCCGAAGCTGTCGCACTCGTTGCCGACAGACGGGCAACTGGCGGGCGCCAGCGGCAGACCGCCCAACAGGGACGGCCGCGCACCTGCACCGGGCGTCACCTGCGCCTTTCTGCCGACATGGACCGCCGTTTCCCGGAGACCGATGCCCGGCAGGTCCAGCAGTTCCCACTGGCACCAGGCACACGTACGTCCAGCGCGCAGCTTACGACGGAGAAACAGCAACGTGATGGCAGTGCTGCGCTGTGCGGAGGTGTTCCTCCGGCGGTCACTCAGCCCCACCGACACCAGCACACTGGCCAGGACGGAGCGGCTGAGGGCCCGCTCCAGCACGGCATCGCCAAGCTCGCCCTGAGCTAGTACTGACACGTGCGTGCAGGTCCGTCGCCCAGGAGTGGAGGTCGACAGCGCCAGCCCAGGACAGGCGGAGTTCCTCGAGGGAGCCTCGTTCACCATCTTCGCGAGCCAGACGCGCGCATCGCCTTCGGAGATCAGGGTGACTTCGACGTCCTCACCGAACACGGCGGCCACGTCCGGCGGCGTCGTGATGCGTGAACTCCTCAAGAGAGGCAACCGGGTTAGGCCCGACGGCTGCCTGGTGCGGACGATGTCGTCGATCCCCTGAACCGTCACGGCCGGTCCGCCGCGGACGACAAGGTGGAAACCGAGGGAGGTGGCTTCGGCGGTGGGCATGGGAGCGGAGTCGGGGTTGTGGTCCAAGGCGACCAGCTCCGGTGGGCCAGCCGACACCTGGGGACAGCACGACTCTTGAGTGGCGTGAACATTCAAATAAATGACACTTAAATGCAATTCTTTAGGCGCCCGCTATCCTATAGATCTTGTATGTGAGACCACAGGCGGATAGCTTGACGGTCGAGCCAAGTTATGCGCCCGCTCGACTCTCTATCAGCCATCGCACAAATCAAGGAAACCGAGTTTTCCCAGTTCCCCGTCAGTAGGAGTTGAAGTGGTTCAATAGAGCGCTCCATCTACCTGGTCACCAACACGGACTTTCCGCATGATCGATTACACGCGCACCCAGAAACCCACTGACCGAGGAATTGATGGCATCGCATACGAACCCTACGGTGTTCTGGTTCATGGCCGTCTGCCTAATCGCCACTACGGGCGCCGCGCTGCACTGGTGGCTGGCAGCACGAGCCGAGCGCAGACGAGTCGCATCCCTGGAGCAGAGCCTGCTCGAGCGCAACGAGGAAGCCAGACACCTGGTGGTGTCAAGGCTGCCTGCTGCAGCCGAGGCCGCAGACAACAGTGGTGTCCTGGTGTCGCCCGTGCTCCACCCCCTCCTTCTGAAGGAGCCTTTCGGCCGCGACCTCGAGGCAGTGACCCTCGGGTTCACCACATTTGTGAAGACCGCGCAGACACGCGCCGACCGAGCCGCCCAAGCCTCGCTGGCTTCAGCCATGAAGGCGATGCAGGGACTGGCCAACGAACAGCAGCGGGCAATCTCCGCCATGCAAGACAGGTACGACGACCCCGAGGTGCTGCAGGGCCTGCTAGAGGTTGACCACATGAACGCGCAGATCGGCCGTCGCGCTCAGGCAATCGCCGTACTCTCGGGGTCCTGGCCCGGACGGCAGCGGGCGTCCTCTCCCGTGCTGGCGGTGGTACGAGGCGCGACTTCCCGAATCCGCGACTACCGGCGGGTGCAGATCCGAGGCCAGGGCGTGGACGTGTCCGTAATCAGTCGCGCTGTCGAGCCAGCGGTGTTGGCAGTCGCCGAACTGCTCGACAACGCCGCTCGCCACTCCCAACCCAATACCCCCATCGAGGTCAGCATTCAGTCGGGTCACAACGGAGTCTCCATCGTGATCGACGACTGCGGCGTCGGCATGCTCGAAGACGAGATGCGGCAGGCAACCGAGCTGCTCTCCGGAGAACGCAGCGTGGATGTTACCCGGCTCGGCGACCCGCCCGCGTTCGGCCACGCGGTGGTGGGGCGACTCGCCGCCCGATACGGATTCCGGGCGTTCGCCGACTCCGCCTCGCCATTCGGTGGCCTGCGTGCCGTCATCTTCCTCCCCAGCTCTCTGCTCACCTCGAATGACCCAGCGATGAACTCGTCGACTCCGCAAGCCGTTCGCCCCGAGCGGGAGCCGCATCCGGCCACCGCTTCTTCTGCGTCCCCAGTGACGAACCGGGCGACCGCGGAAACACGCCCCGCTCCCGTTGCCGTCACTGAGGACGGCCTGCCGCAGCGCCGACGCCGTCAGCCGGCCACCGAGCGCACACAGGCGGCTGCCGGAACGCCGCAAGCCCGCCCGGTGCGGACCGCCGAGCAGGACGCCGCGGCACTCGGCGCCTTCCAGCGCGGTACCCGGGCCGCCCGCGCCATTCACACCCTGCAGACCAATGGACCGTCAGTCGACGGTGCACCCGACGACACGGAAAGGCTGCCGCAGCAATGAACTACGACGGCACACTGGACTGGATGCTGGACGAGGCCCTCGGCATGCCGGAGACCCTTCACGCCGTTCTGCTCACCCGGGACGGGCTGCTGCGGGCCCACTCTCAGGGCATCACCCGCGACGAGGCGGAGCGCCAGGCAGCAGCCCTGTGCGGAGTGGTCTCCATCAGCCGCAACACCGCTGGCTTCTGCGGCTACGCCGAGGACGAAGCCAGCCCACCGTGGAGGCAAACCCTGATCGAGTTCGACGACGCCTTTGTACTGGCGATCGCAGCCGGCGAGGGCTCCTACCTGGCCGTATCGGCCAGCGAGCGGGTGGATCTGGAGGCCTGCAGCTTCCGAATGCAGCAGCTCGTCGAGCGCCTGGGCAAGGCTATGACCAGTCCATCACGACAGGGTGCAGGCAACCCAGCGTGACAACCCACCGCCGGGACAGCGCACTGGTCAGGCCATACGTGGTCACCGACGGCCGGGCCGTGCCCAGCCGGAACACCTTGGATCTGGTCACCATGGTGAGGGTCACCGGCAGTGGGCCCTCAGGCCGACTCACCCCCGAAAAGCAGATCCTGGTGGAGCTGTGCCGCGGCGGTGCTCTCACGATCGCCGAGATTAGTGCCCACCTGGTGCTTCCGGTCGGTATCTGCAAAGTAATCATCGCCGACCTAGTGGACGACGGCCTACTCGTCACCCGTGCTGCCATCCCCCGGGCAGAACGCCCAGACCTTGACCTTGTGGAGGAGGTGCTCCATGGACTGCGCGCCCTTCGCTGACAACCGCTATCTGCCCGAATCCGTACAACGGGCAGTCAAAATCGTGGTGGCAGGCCCCTTCGGCGTCGGCAAGACGACACTGGTGGGTGCGCTCTCGGAGATCAGGCCGCTGCGCACCGAGGAGACCATGACGCAGGCCGGAGTGGCCATCGACGACCTGGCTGGCATCAAGGACAAGGCAACCACCACGGTCGCCATGGACTTCGGCCGCATCACGCTCAACGAACAGCTGGTGCTGTACCTGTTCGGCGCCCCCGGGCAGACCCGTTTCCAGCGGCTCTGGCAGGACCTCACCTATGGCGCTCTCGGCGCCCTGGTGCTGGCCGACACCCGTCGTCTCGATCAGTCCTTCGACGTCATCGACCGGTTGGAGGAGGCAGGGCTGCCCTACGCGGTCGCCGTCAACGACTTCCCCGACGCGCCAGCCTACGACGAGGAGCGCATGCGCAAGGCTCTCGACCTGCTTCCCGAGACCCCGTTGGTGATTTGCGACGCACGCGACCGCACGTCGGCCACCAACGCGCTGATCACCCTCGCCGAACACCTCCTCACCCTCAGCTGACCTGGAGCCCCCGAACCGTGACCGCACCCGTTCACTCCGCCGAGCGGCCTGAGCCCGGCTCGGTGCCGCCGGTCTGCCCCGCTCACATAGGCGACTCCGGCACAGCCGTCCCACTGTACGGACCGGAGTTCGCCGCCGATCCCGACACCGTCTACGCCCGCCTGCGCCGGCATGGGCCAGCCGCGCCAGTCGAGCTGGCCCCAGGAATTCGCGCCACCCTGGTCACCTCGTACGACACAGCGCTCAAAGTGCTGCGCAGTCCGCAGACTTTCTCCAAGGATTCCCGGCGGTGGAGGGCCCAGATTGAAGGCGAGGTCCCTCCAGATAGCCCGGTGGCGCCGCTGATGAGTTTCCGTCCAAACGCCCGACACGTCGATGGGGAAGAGCACACCCGGCTGCGTTCGGTCATTACCGACAGCCTGGACCGAGTGGACCACTACGAGCTACGCCACTACGTTGAGCAGAGCGCCGACACTCTGATCGACGGCTTTGCCCCCGATGGCGAGGCGGACCTGATGGGCGACTACGCCAAGGTGTTGCCGCTGCTGGTCTTCCTGCACCTCTTCGGCTGCCCCGCCGACATCGGTGACAGATTGGTCACCGGGATGACCGGCCTTTTCGACGGTGTCGACGCGGCGAACGCCAACAAGCTGCTCAGGCAAGCCGCGATGGACCTTATCGCGCATAAGCGGGAGCGTCCCGGCAGCGACGTCACCTCGTGGATGCTGTCCCATCCGGCGAAGCTATCCGACGAGGAGGTCGCCCACCAGCTGGCCCTCGCTCTGGGGGCCGGCACCGAGCCGGAACAGAACCTCATCGCCAACGCACTGCGCCTGCTGCTTGTGGACGACCGCTTCGCAGGCGACCTGGCCGGCGGCAGTCTTCCGGTGGAGGACTCCCTGGACGAGGTGCTGTGGACCACCTACACCCCGCTGGCCAACTTCTCGATCCATTTCCCCGTACAAGACACCGAACTGGACGGGGTGCGAATGCGCGGTGGCGAACCGGTCGTGATCTCCTTTGCCGCAGCCAACACCGACCCGATGCTCTCCACCGGCCATCACGCCGGTAACCGCGCGCACCTTTCCTGGAGCGCTGGGCCGCACACCTGCCCCGCCAAGGGACAGGCACGGCTGATTGCCACTGTGGCCATCGAGAAGCTGCTCGACCGGCTGCCGGACCTTGAGTTGGCTGTCCCAGCGGAGGAAATCGTCTGGCGTCCCGGTCCGTTTCACCGGGCTCTGGCGGCGCTTCCGGTCCGCTTCCCGCCTGCCGCAGCAATCACCGAGACCGTCGAGAACCGAGGAGCACGTTCATGGAGCAACAGCCCACCTGCCCCTTCCGTATCGACCCTACAGGCAGTGACCTCCACGGTGAAGCCGTCAGGCTCCGCAACCTCGGCCCCGCGACGCGGGTGGAGCTTCCCGGCGGTGTGGAAGCGTGGTCGGTAAGCAGCTTCTGGCTGCTGAAAAAGCTGCTCAACGACCCGCGTGTCTCCAAGGATTCCTACCAGCACTGGCCCGCCTTCATCAACGGTGAGATCGCCCAGGACTGGCCGATGTATCTGTGGGTCTCCGTGCGGAACATGTTCATCGCCTACGGCGAGGACCACATGCGGCTGCGCAAACTCGTCGCCAAAGCCTTCACCCCCCGGCGAACTGCGGCCATGCGGCCACGGATCGAGGAGATCACCCGGGAGTTGCTGAACGCGCTGGCCGCCACCCCTGTGGGAGAACCCCTTGACCTGCGGGCATCGTTCGCCCAGCCGTTACCGATCAAGGTTATATGTGACCTGTTCGGCGTCCCGGACACAATGCGCGACGAGCTGCGCTATACGGTGGACAGCATCTTCAACTCCGCCGCCACTGCGGAGGAGGTCGCCGCCACCCGGACCACCGTCCACCGGCTGTTCACCGAACTGGTCGCCACCAAGCGGGCGGAACCTGGCGACGACATGACCAGTGACCTCATCGCCGCACGCAACGAGGACGGTTCGGTGCTGAGCGAGGAGGAACTGCTGGGCACCTTGTTGCTCTCCCTAAGCGCAGGGACCGAGACCACGGTCAACCTCCTCGACAACGCCATCACGGCGCTCCTCACCCACCCTGAGCAACTGGAACTGGTTCGCGCCGGTAAGGCCACCTGGGACGACGTGATCGACGAGACACTACGCTGGCAAGCCCCGGTGCCGTATCTGCCGCTGCGTTACGCAGTGGAGGACATCAAGTTGGACGACGGAATCACCATCCGCAAGGGCGAGGCGATTCTGGCGGGGTACGCGGCCGCAGGGCGCGACCCAGAAGTACACGGCAAAGCCGCCGATCAGTTCGACATCACCCGGCCCACCCGCCGGGACCACATGGCCTTCGGCTACGGCGCCCACTACTGCCTCGGGGTCTCGCTGGCCCGCCTAGAAGCAGCGGTTGCTCTCCCGGCACTCTTCGAACGCTACTCAGGGCTAAAGCTCGCAGTGCCCGGAAAGGCGCTGCAGCCGGTGGGGAGCATGCTCGCCAACGGGCACCGGACGGTGCCAGCACTGCTCCTACAGACCGCTAAGGTCTGACATCCAGATCGCGGAGCGGGGCCCCCTACCTGCCCCGCTCCGCGACGGGTGGACAAACTGCTGACCCAATCCGGCAGGGTGGGACCATCGGATCCCATGCGCGGTCCCTCGTAGACAGAAGCCGCAGATGTCTGAGACAAGGGCTGTATGAACACCCTCGACGAGGTCGATTCCCTGCGCCATCACGCCGCGTTCGTCACCCTCCCCAGCCGCCACGGGGCTGCCGTCGCATCCGGTTCCCATGGGAGACTTCCGAGCGGCAACAACTGGAGAGCGAGAGCGTTGTCATGCTTCCCTGTGGCGCAGGGGCGACGCTGGGCCGCCCCCGAACGGCGGTACCGGACCGTTCGGCCGCTTCGAGCGACGCGGCTACGCGGGTAGGGCATGCGGCCGCCGCTCAACTCGCCCTCACCTCGGGCGGGCTCCGCTTCGACCAGGCCCGCCATGGCGCCGCCCAGCGGCTGTGGCAGACAGTGCTGCACGCCGCCCACGTCTCAGACGACCGCGACCTCGGCGGCTGCTGTACTGGGTGACCTCGCCGACCAGGCGACCCGGCTCAACCAGCCCACCCGGGCCGTCATGATCCTCGATCACGCTCGCCGCCGCACCCACTCCCCCGCCGCCCCGTCCCTGCTCGACCTGCGCGGCGCCCGTGCCCTGGCCGCGCTTGCACGGTCCCATAACGTCGGCCCCGGCGGGTGGCGAAATCATCAACGCCAAGCACGTGCAGTGCCGGCCGGGGCGGAGCATCACCATCACCACGTTGAGCAAGGTGGTCGGCTGACCGGAATGTGCAGGACAGCCGCGAGGCGGGCACCGGCCCGCCCGGCCTGTGCCAGACCGATTGCTTGCACGATCTCGGCGAGCGCGGCCGTATCTCACGGTCAAACCTGCTCGCTGCTTGGCGAAAGTCCCCCGGACGCAGCGAGCGCTGTCACAGAAATGGCGTCGAACGCGCAGATCGATCATGATCATGCGGCCGCCGAAGCCAGCATCGGTCAAGTGTCGCCGATAGCGGCAGTGGACCCGCTGAGCCGGCACACCGCAGTCAGGACACGGCACGACTGTGCCGTCCCGCGTCCGACCGATGACCAGCACTGGAGTATTAGCCGACGTAGCCCTGCAGCGTGAGGCCGGCAGGACTGCAACACCCGGTCCGCAAGGCAACGACGGCGCGCCCTGTTCGCCTCAGCCGCCTGGCAGCCCCCGCCCAAGGGCAAGGCCGCGACCCGCCCGTCGTACCTCCGCGCCGGAAAAACGAAGTAGGGTCGGCCTCCACTTGGAAACCGACCCCACTCAAGATGGCGCTCACTGCATCTGCTGCCACCAACGGTCAGCCGCGGACGATGTTCCCCGCATGCCGTGCCCCTCTACCCGTGCGTCAGGTGACGACACCTGCCGCGCGGTGGTGCGCCTGGCGCACCGTCACTCCGCGGCGGCCTCCACCGCCTTGATGTCGCCCGCCTTCGGCGGCGCGCCCTTGCGGCTGC
>NZ_JARAVK010000295.1:0-9889 GCF_033792765.1 Streptomyces sp. PA03-6a
CGGCGGCGAAGCCCGCCGGGTCCGCGTCGTAGGCGAGGCGCCGCCGGACGACCTGCACCCGCTCGTCGGTCTCCCGCGAGGCCGCGACCTCCACCGTGAGACCGAAGCGGTCCAGCAACTGCGGCCGCAGCTCGCCCTCTTCGGGGTTCATCGTGCCGACGAGGAGGAAGCGCGCGGCGTGGCGCACGGAGACGCCCTCCCGCTCGACGTAGGAGGCGCCCATGGCGGCCGCGTCCAGCAGCAGGTCCACCAAGTGGTCGTGGAGGAGGTTGACCTCGTCCACGTACAGCACGCCGCGGTGCGCGTCGGCCAGCAGCCCCGGCTCGAAGGCCTTCACGCCCTCCGCCAGGGCCCGTTCGATGTCCAGGGCGCCGACGAGGCGGTCCTCGGACGCGCCGACCGGCAGCTCCACCATGCGCGCCGCCCGGCTCTCCGCGCCGGCGTCCGGGCCGTGCGGCCCGTCCGGGCAGGCCGGGTCGGGCGCCGCCGGGTCGCAGCCGAAGCGGCAGCCGGGCACGACGTCCACGGGCGGCAGCAGCGCCGACAGCGCCCGTACGGCGGTCGACTTGGCGGTGCCCTTCTCGCCGCGCACCAGCACACCGCCCACCGCCGGGCTGACCGCGTTCAGCAGCAACGCCAGGCGCAGGTCCGCCATCCCGACGATCGCGGTGAAGGGGTAAGGGGTGCTCACGCGGCCTCCTGGGTCGAACGGACGTTGCGGCGGTGCTCACGGACGGCCCCGCTACGGGGCCGCGACGGGGTGCTCACGGTGCCCCCGGGGGGACGAAGGGCAGCCCCGCAGGGGGGCCCTGCTCGATGAGGCGCAGCAGCGCGCCGGTGTCGGCGTGCTCCTCGATCAGGTCGCCCAGCCGGTCCAGTTGCTCCTCGCGGAGCGCGCCGAAGGCGGTGCCGGGGGCGGGTACGAAGCGCCGTCCGGCGGCCCGGGCGACGCGGCGCAGGAAGGCGCGGCGGAAGCCGTCGCTCTCCAGCGAGCCGTGCCAGTGGGTGCCCCAGACCGCGCCGGTGCGGCAGCCGTCCAGGAAGGGCTCGTCGCCGCCGCGGACGTCGGCGACCCCGTGGTGGATCTCGTACCCCTCGACCGGTTCGCCGTACGCCTTCCCGGAGGGCCGGGCCAGGGTCTTCGCCACGGCGAAGCGGACCCGCACCGGCAGCAGGCCGAGCCCGGCGACCGTGCCCGCGCGGGACTCGACGTCGTCCTCGATCGTCTCGGCGAGCATCTGGAAGCCGCCGCAGATCCCCAGCACCGGGCGCCCCTGCGCGGCCCGGCGGGTGACGGCATCGGCCAGGCCCCGCTGCCGCAGCCACTCCAGGGCCTTGACCGTGCCGCGGGTGCCGGGCAGGACGACGAGGTCGGCGTCGGCCAGTTCCTCGGGCCGGTCGACGAAGCGGACGAGCACACCGGGCTCGGCGGCGAGCGCGTCCACGTCGGTGAAGTTCGACATCAGCGGGACCGCCGCGACGGCGACCCGCAGGACGTCCTCACCGTGCGGCGGCGCCGTGTCCGACTCCCTGACGGTGCCGCGCAGCGACATCCGCAGGCCGTCCTCCTCGTCGATGCCGAGGCCGTGCCGGTACGGCAGCACCCCGTAGAAGCGGCGCCCGGTCAGCCCGCGCAGCATCTCGAGACCCGGCTCCAGCAAGGACACGTCGCCGCGGAACTTGTTGACCAGGTAGCCGCAGACCAGCTCCTGGTCCTCGGGGGCCAGCAGCGCCGTCGTCCCGAAGAACGAGGCGAAGACCCCGCCCCGGTCGATGTCGCCGACCACGACCACCGGGAGCCCGGCGGCCCGTGCCAGGCCCATGTTGACGATGTCGCCCCGCCGCAGGTTGATCTCGGCTGGGCTGCCGGCGCCCTCGCAGATCACCGCGTCGTACCGGCCGCGCAGCTCCTCCAGGCAGCCGGTGACGGTCTCCAGCAGCTGCGCGCGGCTCCCGTTGTGGTAGCCGCGTGCGCTCATCTCGCCCACCGGGCGTCCCATCAGGACGACCTGGCTGGTGCGGTCCCCGCCGGGCTTGAGCAGCACCGGGTTCATCAGGGCCGTGGGCTCCACGCGCGCCGCCTGGGCCTGCATCGCCTGGGCGCGGCCGATCTCGGCGCCCTCGCGCGTCACGTACGAGTTCAGCGACATGTTCTGCGCCTTGAACGGCGCCACGGACACACCCTGCCGCGCCAGCCACCGGCAGATCCCCGCCGTGACGACGCTCTTGCCGGCGTCCGACGTGGTCCCGGCGACCAGCAGGCCCCCGCCCCTCATGCGTTCCTCCTCCGGGCGACCGCGCCCCACGCCAGGCGCCCGCCGACCGCGACCGCCAGCGCCAGCGCGCCGACCCGTCGCGACAACCGCGCCGCCCGTTCGATGTCCCGTACCTCCACCGGCCGGTTCCCCGCCCCCAGGACGGGCCGGTGCTCGACCCGCCCGCCATAGGCAAGCGTCCCCCCGAGGCGCACGCCCAACGCCCCCGCGAACGAGGCCTCCACCGGTCCCGCGTTCGGGCTGGGATGCCGGGAGCCGTCCCTGCGCCAGGCCCGCCAGGCCCCCCGGGGGTCGGGCCCGGCCAGCACCGCGAGCGCGGCGGTCAGCCGGGCGCCGGGGTAGCCGGCCACGTCGTCCAGCCGGGCCGCCGCCCAGCCGAACCGCCGGTGCCGCGGCGACTTGTGACCCACCATCGCGTCCAGGGTGTTGACCGCGCGGAAGCCCACCAGCCCGGGCACGCCGCCCAGCGCGCCCCACACCAGGGCGCCCACGACGGCGTCCGAGGTGTTCTCCGCGACGGACTCCACGACCGCCCGGGCCAACTGGGCCTCGTCCAGCGCCTGCGGGTCGCGGCCGCACAGATGGGGCAGCCGCCCGCGCGCCGCCTCGGTGTCCCCGGCGGACAGGGCGGCGCCGATGGCGCGCGCCTCCCGCACCAGGGAGGTCCCGCCGAGCACGGCCCAGGTCGCCGCCGCCGTCAGGGCGACGGAGGCGGGGCCGGAACGGCGTGCCGCACGCCGGAGCCCGGCCGCGGCCGCCACGGCGCCGCCCGCGCACAGCGCCGTGTGGAGGGCGCCCCGGCCGCGGTGGTCGCGCCACAGGGCACGCTCCAGGCGGGCGGCGGCGCTGCCGAACACCGCCACGGGGTGACCGCGGCGCGGGTCGGCGAGGGCGAGGTCGGCGAGCCAGCCGAGGGCGGCACCGGTGGCGAACGCGCACGGCGCCGCGACGCCGGTGTCGGGTGAACGGCCGGGGCCGCGCATCACAGGAGTCCTCACTCAGGGTCCGCGCCCTGGTTCGACGTGACCGGCGACGAGAGTCTCCTGGCTCCCGGATCGGCGGCACCCCCGGCCTTCCAGCCCCTCACGGGGCCGTGGCCATGGGCGGGGGTCCGCTCCCCGGTGACAGTGGCGGGACCGCGCCGGATTCGCACCGGACTTCCTCTCCTGCCGCCGTTTGGCGGTTCCGATACCACCACGCGCCGCTCCGGCCCGTCAACTCACCGCGACGGCCTGTGGAAAAGAAGAAACCCCAGCTCACGGCCGGAAAGCCGGGAGCTGAGGTCAACTTCACACCGGGCCGCGCGCACGCTGCCCGGTGACCCGCGGGTCAGGCGACGATCAGGAAGATCCCGTACGCGACGGCTGCCGCGCACAGCGCGAAGCACAGGTACGCGCCGCTGCGGGCCAGCGCGGTCGAGCCGGCGGCGGAGCCGCCGCCCGCCTCGCCGGTGGCCGCGCCCTGCTTGGACAGGCCCACGATGCCGAGGGTGAACAGGCCGACGAGTCCGATGGTCACGGCGAGGCTGACGCCGAAGACGGAGCCGAGGGCAGCCCAGTCGATGTGCATGATGCTGGTTCCTTCCGGGGCCGGTGCGGCACCGCCGTCAGGCGGGGGCCTGGGCGGGGTCGGCGTCGACGGTGGCGGCCGTGAGGCCGGCGGGCGGCGGGATCACGGCGGCGATCGCCGTGGTGATGACGCCCGGCTCCTCGGCGTCGCCGTGGGCCTCGTTGACGTTGGTGTGGTCGACGGGCTTGCGGCGCGAGGCGATCCAGATCGCGACGCAAGCGGCGAGTGCCAGGACGGCGACCGCGGTGACGCCCAGGTCCCCCTGGTCGGCCAGGAGCGCGGCGCCCGCCGCGACCAGACCCGCGGCCGGAAGGGTGAGCCCCCACGCGGCGAACATGCGGCCCGCGGTGCTCCACCGGACGACGCCGCCCTTGCGGCCGACACCGGCACCCATGACGGAGCCGGAGCAGACCTGCGTGGTGGAGAGCGAGAAGCCGAGGTGGGAGGAGGCGAGGATGACGGTGGCGGCGCCGGTCTGGGCGGCGAAGCCCTGCGGCGGCTGGATGTCGGTGATGCCCTTGCCCATGGTGCGGATGATCCGCCAGCCACCGATGAAGGTGCCGAGCGCGATCGCCATGCCGGCCGACACGATGACCCACAGCGGCGGGTCGGAGTCGGGGGCGACGACGTTGCCCGCGATCAGGGCGAGGGTGATGACACCCATGGTCTTCTGTGCGTCGTTGGTGCCGTGCGCGAGGGAGACCAGACCGGCCGAGGCGATCTGCCCGGCCCGGTAGCCCTTGGCGGTCGCCTTCGGGTCGGCGTTGCGGCCGATGCGGTAGGTCAGACGGGTCGCCAGCATCGCGGCGAGACCGGCGACCACCGGGGCGCAGACGGCCGGGATCAGGACCTTCATGACGACCGCGTCACCGTTGATCGAGCTGAAGCCCGCGGAGGCGACGGAGGCGCCGATGAGGCCGCCGAACAGGGCGTGGGAGGAGCTGGAGGGGAGGCCCGCCAGCCAGGTCAGCAGGTTCCAGACGATCGCGCCGACGAGCCCCGCGAAGATCACCTCGGGCTTGATGCCCGCGCTCTCGTCGAGGATGCCGCCGGAGATCGTCTTCGCCACCTCGACGGAGAGGAAGGCGCCGACGAGGTTGAGCACGGCGGACATGGCCACCGCCGTCTTGGGCTTGAGCGCGCCAGTGGAGATGGTGGTCGCCATCGCATTGGCGGTGTCGTGGAAACCGTTCGTGAAGTCGAACACGAGTGCGGTAATGATCACGATTCCGATCAGGAGCGTGATGTGTTCCATTGACCCAGGCATTCGTTCGATCGGACAGTGGCGGTGGCGACCGTACGGAGTCTGGATGAACGGAAGGTGAACGAGGAGAGGCGCGGCGGTGCCGGTGCGTGCGGGGGGTGTGGGTCCGTGTGGACTTCGCCCCGGAATCCGGCCTTTGACGTGCTTCGATCGCCCTTCCCGGCGCCTGCGGAAGAGATCCTGGTCACGGCCCGGGGCCGTCGTGGCCCGACGGGGGGACGGGCCTAGGCCGTGTCGTCAAAGTCCCGCCTACCCAGCGGCGCCTGGCACGGCACCTCGCTGCGTTGTCGAATCGTCCGAGTAGCCCACTACGAGGACGGCTCTCCGCCTTGCGATGCACCGCACCAGACGCCGCTGGGCCCGCCCTTTGGGCGGCCGGCGCTCCTTTGACGACACGGCCTAGTGGCGGCCCGAGATGCGGTCCGCGATGCGCGCCACCCGGTCGGTCTCCGCGCTGCGTCCGGCCTGCTCGCGCCGGTCGGCGGCGCGGTAGGCCGCGTACAGCCCGTGCACCCCGATCCACCGGAAGGGCTCGGGCTCCCAGCGGCGCACGCGGTGGTGCACCCACGGCAGGGACGTCAGCTCCGTGCCGTGCGCCTGGCCGGAGTCCAGCTGGACGAGGTCGCGCAGCGTCCGCGCCGCGAGGTTCGCCGTCGCGACCCCGCTGCCGACGTAGCCGCCCGCCCAGCCGAGGCCGGTGGAGCGGTCCAGTTCGACGCTCGCGCACCAGTCGCGCGGCACGCCGAGCACCCCGGACCACGCGTGGTCGACCGCCACCCGCCCCGTCGCCGGGAAGAAGCGCACCAGGATCTCGCGCAGCGCCTCGACCGTCGCCGCCTGCGTGCGGCCGTCGTTGTCCGTACGGGAGCCGAAGCGGTACGGCACCCCGCGGCCGCCGATGGCGATCCGGTCGTCGGCGGTGCGCTGCGCGTACATGTACGCGTGCGCCATGTCGCCGAGCGCCTCCCGGCCCTCCCAGCCGATCGTGTCCCAGACCTCCTTCGGCAGCGGCTCCGTCACGATCATGGAGGAGTTCATCGGCAGCCACGACCGCTTGTGGCCCTTGAGCGAGGCGGTGAAGCCCTCGGTGCAGCGCAGGACGTAGGGGGCGCGCACGCTCCCGAACGGGGTGACCGCGTGCTTCGGCCGGATCTCGGTCACCGGGGTCGACTCGTGGACGACGACGCCGAGCGCCTCCACCGCCCGGGCCAGCCCCTGCACCAGCTTCGCCGGGTGGACGCGCGCCCCGTGCGGCGTCCAGGTGCCCCCGGCCGTCCCGGCGACCCGGATCCGCGCGGCGGACTCGGCGGCGCCCAGCAGCAGGCGGTCCTTCTCGCCGAAGGCGACCTCGGCCTCGTGGAACGCCCTGAGCCGCGCCAGCTGCGCGGGGGAGTGCGCGACCTCCAGCACCCCGCCCTTGTGGATGTCCGCGTCGATGCCCTCCTCGGCGGCGACCCGGATCACCTCGTCCACGGTCCCGTTCATCTCGCGCTGCAGCGCCACGGCGGCCTCACGGCCGTGCAGCGCGGCGTAGCGGTCGCGGCCGGCGATGCCGTTGTACAGCCAGCCGCCGTTGCGGCCGGAGGCGCCGTAGCCGCAGAAGCGCTGCTCCAGGACGACGATCCGCAGGAAGGGCACGGCCTTCTTCAGGTAGTAGGCGGTCCACAGTCCGGTGTAGCCGCCCCCGACGATGCACACGTCGGCGGTGGTGTCCCCGGGCAGCGGCTCACGCGGCACCGGGAGCCCTGACTTCGCGTACCAGAAGGAGATGCCGCCGTTGACGGTGGTCATGGTGCCCCTGCAATTCGTATGCGTGATCGGTCCGGAAACTGTGCCGGGACGCTACTGTGCCCCGGGAACGTGCGGCAACGGCCAACCTGTCAGGATCAGCGCTCGGAGGTGACACGGATGTCGGTGCGGAACGCGGTGGCACGGGCCTGGTCGGAGCTGGTGGACACGGCCCGCCGCTCGGTCGACGACGGTCTCGTGGTCGGTACGTCCGGCAATGTGTCGGTGCGGGTGGGCGACGACCTCGTGCTCGTCACCCCCAGCGGGGTGCCCTACCACCGCCTGGGCCCGGACGACACGGTCGGCGTCGGCCTGGACGGCAAGCAGGTGCTCGGCGACCTGCGCCCGACGAGCGAGCTGGCGATGCACCTCGCGATCTACCGGCACACCGACGCGGGCGCCGTCGTGCACACCCACGCCGTGCACGCCACCGCCGTCTCCACGCTCCTGTACGAGCTGCCCGCCATCCACTACATGGCCGCGGCCCTGGGCGGCCGGATACGCGTCGCCGACTACGCGACGTACGGCAGCGAGGAACTGGCCGCCAACGTCCTGCGCGCGCTCCGCGACCGCACCGGCTGCCTGCTGCGCAACCACGGCACCATCGTCTACGGCGACGACCTCGAGCAGGCCTACGACCGCACCGCCCAGCTGGAGTGGATGTGCCAGGTCTGGCTCGCCGCCCGCTCCGTCGCCGGGTTCTCGCCCTCCCTGCTCTCCAAGCGCGAACTCGCCCGTGTCGCCGAGAGGCTGCGCCAGTACGGCCAGCCCGGGGACGGGACGGAGGAGGAGCACGAAGGGTACGGGGCGCACGGCGATCACGAGGCCCACGAGGCCCACGAGGCCCACGAGGAGCACGGCGAGTACGGCGAGCAGGGGGAGCACCGGGCCGCACGTGCCGACGTCCCCCGGCCCCGTGCGGCCCACGACGCCGAGAACGACTGAGCCCGGACGGCCCCGCCCACTGGCCGCGCGGGGTGAGCGCGCGGAGACTGGAAGCGATGCGCCTCACCACCGCGGCGGCCCTCGCCGCCACGACAGCGTTCGGTGCCGGTGCGGCCGCGGTGGCGGCCGGGCGGCATGTCTCCGAGCTTGCCCTGAGGCCGACCGCGAACGGCGTCGACCCGGACCCGCTCACCGTCCACGCCGTGACCGGCCAGGACGTCACCCTCAGCCGGACCCTGGGCACCGCCCGGCGCGGTGTGCACGGCCTGATCGCGGCCGGGGTGCACGTCACCGTCGGCGAGGTGCTCTCGACGGCCCCGGACTCGGTCACCCGCCGTCTGGTGCGGATCAACCGCGGCGGCGTCGCGCCGGGCGACCAGGTGCGGCTCACCCCGCAGACGCACGTCGGCACTCCGGGATCGGCCCTCGGCCTGGAGTACCGGGACGCCGAGATACCCGCCGAACTCGGCCTGCTGCCCGCCTGGTTCGTGCCCGGCGCCCGTGACACCTGGGTCGTCCTCGCGCACGGCCTCGGCACCTCCCGCGAGCTCGGCATGAACGTCATGGCGTTCCTGGCCAAACTGCGGCTGCCCGTGCTCGCCTTCTCCTACCGAAACGACGCCGGCGCGCCCCCCTCGTGGGACGGCATCGGCCACCTCGGCGACTCCGAGTGGCGCGACCTCGACGCGGCGATGCGCTACGCGGTACGGCACGGCGCGCGCCGGCTGGTGCTGCACGGCTGGTCCACCGGTGCGACGATGGCGCTCCGTGCCGCCTGCCACTCCCCGCTGCGCTCCCTGGTGTCCGGGATGGTCCTGGACTCCCCGGTGCTCGACTGGCAGAGCACGGTCCGTGCCGCCGCCGCCTCCCGGGGTGCGCCCCGCGCGCTGCTGCCGCTCGGCGTGCGCGCCACCGAGGGCCGCACCGGACTGCACGCGGAGCGGATCGCCGAGGCCGCCCACCCCGAGCGGCTGGACGTCCCGGCGCTCGTCTTCCACGGTCCCGACGACACGCTCGCCCCGTGGGGGCCGTCCCGCCAACTCGCCCGGCAGCGCCCGGACCTGGTCACGCTGCACGCCGTCAGCGGCGCCTCGCACGCGGCCATGTGGAACGCCAACCCCTCAACATACGAGGAGGCCCTCCGGCGCTTCCTCACCCCCCTGCTCTGACGCCCGCCATACGTGGTCTTTATATCCGCACAAAGACCCATCTCTCCCGTCAATTCGGGCGGGGTCAATCCCGGTACGGGGACGCTCGTTTGGGTTTCCGGGTGCTCACCCGCAAGACTGCTCCCGTGACGTCCCGTATCCCGCGAGACACTCCGCTGCGTCTTGTCCCGCGCAGGCCACTCGCCACCGCGCGCCGTGCCGCCACAGTGCGGCGAAGCCGTCCGCCGCGGCCTCCGGAGGGAATCCCGGCGCTGCCCGAGCTCGCCCGCAGGGCGCGCACCGAACTCGCGGACGCCGTACGGCTGGCCCGCTGGGCCGACGCGGAGACCGGCGCCGCCGCCCCCGGGACCGCCGGGATACTACGGGACCCCGACGTGCTGCGGGCGGCCGCCGCCCTGGGCCTGACGGAGCGGCAGGTGCGCACCGCCTGGGACCGGGCGCGGCTGACCGGCCTGATCGAGCTGCACAAAGGAGGGGCCGCCCGGCCCGGCTGGCGACTGCGCGCCTGGGACCGCGACGACACCGCCGTGCTGCGCGGCTGGGTCGCGCTCTTCGACGCGTGGTCGCTCGCGCACCCCGCGGCGCTCGAGCCGGAGTGCGCCGACGCCGACCCCTCGCTCGTCGCCGAGGTCGTCGAGGCCGCACCGCAACTGCTCTCCCTGCTCCACCTCTCCTCCGGTCCGGTCGCCGTGGCCGTACTGCTGGACCTGTTGCGGCAGCGTGTGGCCGAACTACGCGCGGAGCGCCACGAGCCCCCGGCCGGTGCCGCCCGCGACGAACTGCCCGCGCTGCTGGACTGGACGCTGGACGCGCTCGCCCGGGTCGGCGCGCTCAGGCCCCGCGCCCCCCCCCTGTCCCTTAAACACATCTCCGACCCC
>NZ_JARAVK010000296.1:0-9886 GCF_033792765.1 Streptomyces sp. PA03-6a
GGGTGGGTGCGGCGGTCTCAGGCCGCGGGGGCCCGCTCGGTGACGGTGACCCGGCCCTTCTTGATGGTGGCGACCCGGGTGGCGCGCCGGGCGATGGCGGAGTCGTGGGTGACCATGACGAAGGTCAGCCCGTACTCCTTCCACAGCCCCTCCAGCAGGGCGAGGATCTCGTCGCGGGTGTCCTCGTCGAGGGCTCCGGTCGGCTCGTCCGCGAGCAGCACCTTGGGGCGCTTCACCAGCGCCCGGGCGATCGCCACACGCTGCTGCTGACCACCCGACAACTCGCCCGGCAGGTGGTGCAGACGGTCGCCGAGGCCGACGGAGGCGAGGGCCTCGGCGGCGCGGGCACGGCGTTCGGAGGCCTTGACGCCCAGCGGGACGAGGGCGGTCTCGACGTTCTCCTGGGCGGTCAGGGTCGGGATCAGGTTGAAGCTCTGGAAGATGATGCCGATGTTCTGCGACCTGACCTTGGTCAGCCGGGCCTCGCTCAGCCGGGCCAGGTCGGTGCCGTCCAGCTCCACCGAGCCCTCCGTCGGGCGGTCGAGGCCGCCGAGCATCTGCAGCAGCGTCGACTTGCCGCCGCCGGTCGGGCCCTGGATGACCAGCTGGTCGCCGTCCTCGATCACGAGGTCGACGCCGCGCAGCGCGTGCACGGTGTCCTTGCCGCGCGAGTAGCGCTTGGTCACGCCGCTCAGCTTGTACATGAGATGACTCCTGAAGTCCTGAAGGGGAAGGGCGGGGGCCGCGCCACGCCGGGGGGAACGTGCGGCACGCGGCCCCCGGTCTCGTGGGGCGGGTGCGGCTACTCGACGCGGCGCAGGGCGTCGGCCGGGCGCAGCCGCGAGGCCCGCCAGCCGCCGAAGGTCCCGGCGATCAGACCGCCCGCGACCGCCAGGACCACCGCGAGGACGATGGTGTTGACGCTGACCGGTGCCTGGAGGGCGATCTCGACGGCGTCACCGGCCGCGCGCCGGGCGGGGCCGCCGAAGCCACCGGGGCCGCCCGCTCCGCCGCCACCGCTCCCGCCGCCACCGACGGTGGCGTCCAGCGTGGGGCTGATCGTGGTGATGAGGTAGGCGCAGCCGAGGCCCAGGGCGATGCCGAGGGCGCCGCCGATGAGGCCGTTGACGATCGCCTCGCCCATGACCTGGCGCGTCACCCGGCCGCTCTTCCAGCCCAGCGCCTTGAGCGTGCCGAACTCGCGCACCCGGCGGGAGACCGCGGAGGAGGTCAGCAGCCCGGCGACGAGGAAGGCGGCGATCAGGACGGCGATGGAGAGCCACTTGCCGACGTTGGACGCCAGGTTGGAGGCCGTGGACAGCGAACCGGAGACGGTCGAGGCCAGGTCGGAGGAGGTGGTGACCGTCGTGCCGGAGATGTTCTTCTGGATCGCGGACTTGACGGAGCCGATCTTCTGGGAGTCGGCGGCCTGGACGTAGACCGTGGTGACCTTGTCCTTGGCGTCCGCGAGCGTCTGCGCCTGCTTCAGCGGGATGTAGACGTTGGCGGAGGAGGAGCCGCTGTCGGCGGTCGCGATGCCGATGATCTCGAACGTGGTGCCGGAGATCGTGAGCGTCTTGCCGACGGTCAGCTTCTTCTGCTTCGCGTACGCGCTGTCGAGCACGGCGACCTTGGCGTCGTCCTGCGCGCTGGTGAAGGTCTTCCCCGAGGTGATCTTCGACGAGGTCAGCGGACCGAGGGCGGGGTGCGCGACGTCCGTGCCGAAGACGGTGAAGTTGTTGATGTCGAAGTTGGCTCCGCCACCGCGCACCGTGCCCTGCGGCTGGCCGCTGCCGCCGCCCCGCTGCCGGTTGCCGCTGCCCGGTGCCTGCTGGAACTCACCGCGCTGGAACTGGCCGTTGACCTTGATGACGACCAGGCTGAGCCCGCCGACCGCGTCCTTGACCCCGCTCTGCTCGGAGACCTGGTCGACGACCGAGGACTTCAGCGACTGGAAGCCCTGCACCATGACGCGGTCGCTGCTCTGCTCCTTGTCGTCGCCGCGCGCGTCGAACTGGAAGCGCGGTCGCTGCGCGGAGGCCGAGTCGGGGTCGGCGGCCTTGGTGACGGTCATGTCGGTGCCCAGGCCGTACAACGACTCCAGCACCTTGCCCTGGGCCTGCGTCATGCCGGCCGACACCGAGTTGACGGTGATCACCAGGGCGATGCCCAGTGCGAGGCCCATCGCGATGACGAGCGCCGCCTTTCTGCGGCGTCGGAGTTCGCGCCGGAGGTACGTGAAGAACATGCGATTCCTCGCCGAGTCAGGAGAACGGGAAGCGGGAGGGAGGCGGTGCCTGTCTCTCCACTGCGGCGACGGTAGGAACCAGCCGTGATGAGAGCCTGAGCGGCGGATGAGAGCCCTATGAGAAACCCTCCCGCCGGGGCGGTGCGGCCACTGCAGTACCTTGCCCTGGACCCCCGCACGCCCGCCGGGCCGGGCCGGTGGCGGATTCACGGAAGGCCGGGGCGGGGGCACGGGCCGGATGAGAAGGTCGGCGCCCGGCGGGGATCGTCCCGGTGGGGAGACCGGCGGGGGCACGAGCGACCGCACGACGTGGGGAGACGCGGATATGACGGACGGAACACCGTGGGGCGGCGGCGGTTGGGGCCCCGGTCACGGGACCGGCGGCGGCACGGGAGGCGGCGGCTTCGGACCGCCGCCCCCGCCGGCGCCGCCGTACCCGCCGCAACCGCAGGCCCACCACCAAGCGCCCTGGTACCCGCCGCACAACGGCTACCCCACACCGCCGTCCCGGCGGCGCGGCCCGCTGCTGGCCGTGGCGGGACTGGCCACCGCGGCCCTGGTCGCCGGCCTCCTCATATGGGCTCCCTGGAGCGGGTCCGGCGACGGCAAGGGCCCGGCGGCGACCGCACGCAAGGACCCGGCGGCGGAGGCCGAGCGCATGCTGCGCGAGGCGGCGGACACCATGGGCGGGGCCCAGGTCGTCTCCTACCGGGGCGACTTCGCCCTCGACAGCGGGACGAGCACCCCGTTCGACCTGCAGACCACACCCGGCGGCTGGGGCCGTGGCTCGCTGCAGGACGAGGGCGCCACCGTGCGGCTGCTCACCACCGACGACCACCGCCTGACCAAGGCCGACAGGGCGTACTGGAAGGACCGCGGCTACGCGGGCGACCTCCTCGACCGGATCGACGACCGCTGGCTGGACTCCTCCGCCGACCTGCCCGAGATCGACGACCTGACGACCCCTCTGGACCCGGCCAACGTCTCGGCGCTGCTCCGTGACGCCGCCGACCGCGGCCGCCCGGACGCCATCTCCTCCTCCACGGTCGCCGGACGCCCCGTCAAGGTGCTGACCACGACCGGCGGCCGCTTCTGGATCACCGACTCCGCCCCGCGCACCCTGCTGCGCCTGGCCGCGGGCGACTCCCCCGCCGCATCGGGGCCGCTGCCCCTGCCCGACGGCCTGGACACGACGGTGGCCGCGCTCACCGGCGCCGACCGCGAGACCTTCACGACCGCCTACGACCGGGACCTCGCCGACCTGAAGTCCGCCGTCGACCCGGCGGTCAGCTTCAGCACCACGGGGAAGGCCCGCTTCTCCCCCTGCGGCAACAGCAGCTGCACCGCCCGCTTCACCCTCCAGAACTCCCTGTACGACGCCCTGGACGACCCCGAGACCACCGACGACCCCGTGTACGCGGAGATCAGCATCGCCATCACCCTCGACGGCCGCAAGGTGAAGACCTGCGTCTTCCACAAGAAGATGAAGCCCTCCGGCACCGTGTCGCTCACCTGCACCGCCACCTACAGCGCCGCGACCACCAAGGACCACACCGTCCGCGGGCTTCCCGACGCCTGGGCTCGCGCGGTGCCGGACGACGAACTCTCCCGCCTGCGGGCGGACTTCGCCAAGGGCGTCGTGGACGGTCAGGCGGCCTGAGCCGCCCGGCGGGGCAGCGCCGCGCGGCCGCCGTCGAGGGTGACGTGCAGGCCGTCGGACGTGACGTCGACCGAGGTCGCCCGCAGGGCGAGGGGGTAGCGCGCCCGCGGGGCCCGGTCGGCCAGCCGCCGCTCGATCCGGTCGACGACCGCCGGCGCGGCGACCCGGCCCAGGAACTCCGCGCCGGTCACGGTGACCGCCACCCGGCCGCCACGGAGCACCGGGCGTACCGTCACCCGGCCGAATCCGCCGCCGAGTTCGAGCCGCAGCGTGCCCGCGACCGGGTCCGGCACGACGTCCGTGACCGGCAGGCCCCCGTCCGTACCGCCGCTCCCGGAGCGTGCGCGCAGCGACCCGGCGGGAACGCGGACGTCGGCATGGGACGACGCCACGGTCGGTGCGCCGCCGAAGCGGAGGCCGTCCAGGCGGACGCGCACCGAGGCGCCGTGCAGTCGCCCCACGGTGACGTCGTCGCCGGCGACCTCGACGCGGCCCAGGCGGCGGTGCGCGAGCGCGGACAGCGCCGGCCCACCGCCGGTGTCGACCGCCACCCGGTCCGGGGCGACGCCGAGGGCGCGGCCCGCCGCGGCCGCGACGCGGTGGTGGACGACGCCCCGCGCGACCAGCTCACCGGCCCCGCCGCTCAGGGCCGTCAGCGCGACGGACGCCACCAGCACGGTCCTGGCCCGGCGCCGCCGGACGGCCGTCACCGCGTCTTCCCTGCGGCCTCGGCACGGGCGGGCGCGGGAACGGCCTGCGCGGCGCGGCCGCCGCCTTCCGGGTCCAGGCGCGGCAGCAGCCGGTCCAGCCAGGGCGGGATCCACCAGTTGGCCCGGCCGAACAGGTACATCGTCGCGGGGACGAGGAGCAGCCGGACGATCGTGGCGTCGACGACGACGCTCACCCCGAGCCCCAGCGCCAGCATCTTGACGACCACGTTCGCCGACAGGAGGAAGGCGAGGAAGACGCTGGTCATGACGATCGCGGCGCAGGAGATGACCCGGGCGGTGGCGGCCAGCCCGTGCGCCACGCTCCCGTGGTCGTCGCCGGTGGCCAGCCAGGACTCGCGGATCCGGGAGAGCAGGAAGACCTCGTAGTCCATGGACAGCCCGAAGACGATGGCGAACATCATCATCGGGACGTAGGACTCCACCGGCACGCTCTCGCCGACACCGAGCCACGGACCGCCCCAGCCCCACTGGAAGACGGCCACGACCACGCCGTACGCGGCGCCGATCGACAACAGGTTGAGCACCGCGGCCTTGGCGGCGACCAGCGGGCTGCGGAAGACGGCGAGCAGCAGGAGGAAGGCCGCGCCGACGACCACCGCGACGATCACCGGCAGCCGGTCCACCACGACGTCCCGGAAGGCGAGTTGGGCCGCCGTGGTCCCCGTGACGTGGCCCTGGGCGCCGGTGCCCCGCAGGGCGGCGGGCAGCACGTCGTCCTGCAGGCGGTGGACGAGGTCGGAGGTGGAGCGCTCCTCGGGCCCGCCGCGCGGGGTGACGGTCGCGACGAGCAGGGCGCCGTCGGGGGTCGCGGACGGGGTGGTCGCGGCGGCCACGTCGCCGGCGCCGGCGAGGGTCTCGTGCAGTGCCGTCGCCAGACGTTCCCGGTCGGCCGAGGTCCCGGTGCGGTCGGGGTCCAGGGCGACGACCACGGTGAGCGGGCCGTTGGTGCCCGGACCGAAGCCCTCGGAGAGCAGGTCGTACGCGCGGCGGTCGGGGTTGCCGGCCGGGCCCGCGCCGGCGTCGACGTGCCCCAGCCGCATCGAGGCGAGCGGCACGGTGAGCACCCCGAGCGCCAGCACGCCCGCGGTGAGGAAGAGCCAGGGGCGCCGCCCGACGGCGCGGGCCCAGCGGTGCCAGACGTCGGCGCCGCCCGGGGCGGGTTCGTCCACCGGCGTGCGCACCGACCAGCGGTCGATCCGGCGGCCGAGCAGTCCCAGCAGCGCGGGGGTGAGGGTCAGTGAGGCCACGGCGGCGACCGCGACGGTGACGCCCGCGGCGGCACCGAGGGTGCCGATGAAGACGACCCCCGAGGCGTACAGGCCCGCCAGGGCCATCGCCACCGTCACGGCCGCCACGATCACGGCCCGGCCGCTGGTGGCGAGGGTGCGTCCGGCGGCCTCCGCGGGGTCGTCGACGGTGTGCAGCAGCCCCCGGTGGCGCGTGGTGAGGAAGAGCGCGTAGTCCAGGCCCACGCCGAGGCCCATCATCGTGGCCAGCGTGGGGGCGGCGGCGCCGAAGGACCAGGCCGCCGCGAGCAGCCCCAGCAGGGCCGTCCCGGCGCCCAGCCCGAGGACCGCGGTGAGCAGCGGCAGTCCCGCCGCCGCGAGGCTGCCGAAGCCCAGCAGCAGCACGGCGACCGCGGTGCCCAGGCCGATCGCCTCCGAGGCCCGGTCCGCCGCCTTGGGCCGCGCCAACTGGCCCAGCGGGCCGCCGTACTCCACGGTGACGCCGTCGGCGCGCAGCGCCGAGACCGCCGTGTCGACCTCGGCGACGTAGGAGCGGTCGAGGGTCGCGGGGTTGGTGTCGAAGCGGACGCCGACGTACCCGATGGCGCCGTCGGAGGAGACCGCGCCCGGGGTGGTCAGCGGGTCGGCCGCGGACAGGACGTGCGGCAGGTCCGCCACGCGGGCGACCGCCGAGGCCACGGCGTCCCGGTGGTCCGCCAGCCCGCCGTGCCGTGCCCGCAGCACGATCTGCGAGGCGGTGCCCCGGGTGCCGGGCGCGCCATGGGCGTCGAGGAGGTCCGCGCCGGTCTGCGCGGAGGTGCCGGGCAGCGCGAAGTCGTCCTGGTACGCACCGCCCCAGGCCCGGTCGGCGGCGACCGCGGCCAGCAGCACCAGCAGCCATGCGGCGATCACCCGCCACGGGTGCCGGGCGCAGCCGCGTCCGGCCCGGTGCAGCAGACCGGGTCCGGCGGTGCGGGGCGGGCGGGTCCTGCGCAGCAGCAGGGCGACGGCGACGAGCGCGACGACGCCCGCCGCCAGGGTGGCGCCGAGCAGTGCGGGCTCCGCGCCGGCGTGTGGGAATGCCACGACCTGTTCCTCCCTCCGCCCGGCCGGATCGCCGGGCACCGCCCGCATCGTGGCGGACGGACGCAAGGACGGCGTTGGCGGAATGTTCGGGGAGTGTCAGGATCCCCGCCGCCCGCGGGGCCGCGGCGAGAGGGGTGGTTAGCATCGGGGCCATGGCGGAAGAACGAGGCCTCGTCCTGGTCGTCGAGGACGAACGGCACATCGCCGACCTGCAGCGGCTGTACCTGACCCGGGAGGGCTTCGGCGTCCACGTGGAGGCCGACGGGCCCTCCGGGCTCGCCGCGGCGCGCCGGCTGCGGCCCGTGGCGATCGTGCTCGACATCGGGCTGCCCGGGCTCGACGGCACGGCGTTCTGCCGCGCGCTGCGCGACGAGGGCGACTGGACGCCGGTCCTCCTGGTCACGGCACGCGACGAGGAGGCCGACCGGATCCTGGGCCTGGAACTGGGCGCGGACGACTACGTCACCAAGCCCTTCTCGCCCCGCGAACTCGTCGCCCGCGTCAAGACCGTCCTGCGCCGGGTGGACGGCCCGCCCCGCGGCGGACGGCCGCGCACCCTGGGCCCGGTGGCACTGGACCCGGTGCGCCGGACCGTCCACAAGGACGGTGAGCCGCTCACCCTGACCACGACGGAGTTCAACCTCCTGGCGTGCCTGATGGGCCACCCCGGCCAGGTCTTCACCCGTGACCAGCTGCTCGCCCACGTCTGGGGCGCCCCGGACTACCGCGAGGGCCGTGTGGTCGACGTCTACGTCTCCCAACTGCGCTCCAAACTCGGCGACCCCTCCCTGATCCGTACGATCCGCGGCGTCGGCTACAGCGCCGCCCCACCCCGCCCGGCCCCGGCGTGACCGGTCGCGGTTCGCTCGCCGGGAACCTCGTGCTGCTCACCACCGCCGTGGCGGCCGTCGCCGTGCTGCTGGCCGGGCTGGCGTCATGGCACACGATCCGCACGACCGCCGAGGCGCAGGAGCGCGACCGGCTCGCACGGCAGGCCGACGTGCTCAGCCGTACCCCGGCGCTGTCGTCCCTGCTGCTGGAACGGGAGCAGCGGCTGGCCGGCTCGAACGGCGTCGAGCTCGCGGTGGTCGCGCCGGACGGTACGACGGCCGGGCCGGCCGCGCCCGCCGTCACCACGGCCGTGCTCGCGGCGCTGCGCGGCGGGGGCCCGGCGTCGGCGACGGCCGCCCTCGGCGGGCGTGCCGTGCTGGTGGAGGGTCATCCGTCCCCGGGCGGTGGCGCGGTGGTGCTCACCAAGCCCTTCACCGCGGTCGACGACGCCGCCGCCCGCATCCGCGGCGCTCTCGCGCTGCCCCTGGCCGCCGGACTGGCCGGCGCGGGCGCAGCCGGTGCCCTGCTGGCCCGGCGCCTGGCCCGTCCCCTGACCGCGGCGGCCCGCACCGCCCACCGCCTCGCCGCCGGCGAGCGCGGGCTCGCCCTGCCGGACGACGGCCCGGCCGAGGTCGCCGAACTGTCCGCCGCGCTCACCTCCCTTGACGCCGCCCTCGCCCGCAGCGAGAACCGACAGCGCACGTTCCTGCTCTCGGTGTCGCACGAGATCCGCACCCCGCTGACCGCCGTGCGCGGCTACGCCGAGGCCCTCGCCGACGGGGTGATCGGCCCCGACGGCCTCCCCGCCACCGGCCGCACCCTGCTCGCCGAGACCGGCCGTCTCGACCGCTTCGTCCACGACCTGCTGGACCTCGCCCGCCTGGAGGCCGACGACTTCCGGCTCGACGCCGCGCGGACCGACCTCGACGCCCTCGTCGAGGACGCCGGCGCCGTCTGGGCCGACCGCTGCGCCCGCCACGACGTGCGCTTCCGCCTCGAACGCCCGGGCCGCCCACTGCTCGCCGACACCGATCCCTTCCGGGTCCGCCAACTCCTCGACGGCCTGGCCGAGAACGCGCTGCGCGTCACCCCGGCCGGCCGCCCGCTCGTGCTGGCGCTGCGCGCCGAGGTCGGCGAGGCCGTGTTCGAGGTCCGCGACGGCGGCCCGGGACTGACCGAGGACGACCTCACCGTCGTCTTCCAGCGCGCCGCCCTCGCCACCCGCTACCGCGGCGCCCGCCCCGTCGGCACCGGCCTCGGGCTCGCCATCGCCCACCGCCTCACCACGGTGCTGGGCGGCACCATCTCCGCCGCGTGCACCTCCCCCGAGGGCGGTGCCTGTTTCACGGTCCGGCTGCCGACGCGCCCGTGAGCACGTGTGTGCGGCGCCGTCGTGGTTGCGGTGGATTGTCGTGTGCGGGTGCGTTGCACCTGCGGCGGGCGGTTTCCCCGCCTCCCGCCCGATTGCCCGGCGCGGTCAGTGCGGGTCAGCGCATCGTTGGCGTGGGGTCGGGGCCGCGCCGGCGCACTCCCCCAGCCTTCGGCCGGGGGGACCCCCACAGCGCTCGCGGTTTACGTCCACATCGTTCGGCGCCCGGGTCCGCCGCTCGTCTCCCCCAGCCTTCGGCCGGGGGGACCCCATGGGCGCACCCCGCCACACCCCCTCATGCCGGTTGGGGCGACTGACGGCCGGTGGGGGGTGAGTAAGGCACTTGCGGCAACCCCGAACCGCTCTCTGAACCCCGCCCGGTCGTCAGTCGCCTACACGACTGGAGGGGTGTGGCGGGGTGCGCCCATGGGGGTCTCCCCCCGGCCGAAGACTGGGGGAGACGAGCGGTGGGCGCGGTGCCGATTGATGTGGGGCAGCGCCGCGAGTGCCGAGGTGGGGGTCCGCCCGGCGAAGGCTGGGGCGTACCCCGGCGCGGCACCGACCCCATACGTACGCAGCGAGGCGGTCACTGACCGCGCCGGGGTACGCCCCAGCCTTCGCCCTGTCTCTTTTACACTTCTCCGGCCCCCAGGACCCTTCCTACATCTCTTTTGCGTCCTTTTGTTGAAAAAACAACAACACAAGAATCCGAGTGACGACGGACAAAGAGACAGG
>NZ_JARAVK010000297.1:0-9805 GCF_033792765.1 Streptomyces sp. PA03-6a
GGCGGGCGGGGAAACCGCCCGCCGCAGGCGCAAGGCCCGCACACGAACAACCGGCCCGCACCCGAACGCACCCCGGGCCGCCGATGCTCAGGCGAACGGCAGGTCGAACGCGCGAGCGGTACGCGCCCGCCAGGGAGACGCGGCCTCCAGCTGGGCGGCGAGTGCGAGCAGGGGACCCTCCTCGCCGTGCCGGGCGCCGAGCATCATGCCGATGGGCAGCCCCGCCGGGGACCACTCCAGCGGCAGCGACACCGCGGGCAGCCCGGCGATGTTCCAGGGCGCGGTGAACGGCGTGAACGCCAGCTGCGCCGCGAAGTCGGCCTCCGGGTCGGCGTCGTCGCGCAGTGCGCCCACCGGGGCGGGGAGCTGCGCCAGCGTCGGGGTGAGCACCGCGTCGTACGGCTCGGCGGCCTCGGCCAGTTTGCGGCCCACGCCCTGCATCACCCCCAGCGTGCGGGCGTAGTCGAGGCCGCCCACGTCCTGCCCCTGGGCACGCAGCCAGCGGGTGAGCGGCAGCAGGTCCCGCTCCCGTTCCGGTGACACGGGCGTCAGCGCCGCCAGCACGGCCCACACCGGGGTGAACGCGTCGCGGTCGCCCGGGGCGAGCGGCTGCGGCACGTCCACGACCTCGTGCCCGAGCCCGGCCAGCAGTGCCGAGGTGCGTTCGTACGCGGCCAGCACCTGCGGGTCGACCCGTACGCCCGCGACGTCCGGCACCGCCCAGCGGGCGATCCGCAGCCGGCGCGGCTCCTGCTCGCACCACTGCAGGAACGACCGCTCCGGCGGCGGCAGCCGGAAGGGGTCTCCGGGCGCGGGCACCGCCAGCACGTCGAGCAGGGCGGCGGTGTCGCGGACTGTGCGCGCGAGGGGCCCGTTGACCGCCAGTCCGCTCCCGTCGCCCCACGGCGCGGGGCTGACCCGGCCCCGGCTGGGCTTCAGCCCGACGACCCCGCAGCAGCTCGCCGGGATGCGGATCGAGCCGCCCCCGTCGCTGCCGTGCGCCGCCGCCGCGAGCCCGGCCGCCACGGCCGCGGCCGCGCCGCCGCTGCTGCCGCCGGCGCCGCGCGCGAGGTCGTACGGGGTACGGGCGGGCGGGCCCACGGTGCCCTCGGTGTAGGCGGGCAGCCCGAATTCGGGGGTGCTGGTCTTCCCGGTCAGGACGGTCCCCGCGTCCCGCAGCAGACGCACGAGGTGGGCGTCCTGGTCGGCGACCCGGTCGGCGAAGACCGCCGATCCGGAGGTGAAGCGCACCCCGGCGACCGGCGTCAGGTCCTTCACCGGCACCGGCACGCCGAGCAGCGGAGGCAGCCGCCCGCCCTCCTTGAGCACGCGTTCGGCGTGCCGCGCGTCCTCCAGGGCGCGTTCGGGCGTGACGGTCAGGTAGGCCCCGAGGACGGGGTCGAGCCGCTCGATCCGGTCGAGGTAGTGGGCCGTCAGCTCCACGGGCGACAGAGCACCCGCCCGGATGGCCGCGGCCTGCTCCAGCATCGTCAGTTCATGAGGGGCGGACACCCCGCCAGGTTAGGGCCTGCCTCGGGACCGGACGTGAGGTGAACGGTGAGGTGAACGTTTTCCGCCGCTGCCGCGTCATAGGGGAAATCGCGGAAGGGGAGGGGCGGGGCGTGGCGCTGCTGAGACGGAGGTCCCGGCCGGGGGAGGGGGAGGACCCCCTCGCGCCGGAGCACCTCGATCGCGTACGGGCGGTCCTGGCGCTCGGCGGGGTGCCGGCGGGGGACCTGCAGGACGGGGTGCAGCAGGTGCGGCTGAAGCTGCTGGAGCACCGGGCGGGCGGCCGCGAGCCGCTGCGGGACCCGGGGGCGTGGGCGGCCGTCGCCGCCTCCAACGTGGCGATGGACTGGCACCGTTCGCGCCGCCGTCAGCAGCGGCTCGGCGAACGCCTGGCGGCCCTGACGCCCCGGGACGAGGCCCGGCACGGCGGGGGAGAGGCGCATGTGCTGGCCCTGGCGGTCGCCGACGGCCTGCAGGAACTCCCGCCGCAGCAGCGGCAGGTGCTGACGCTGCGCTTCTACGCGGACCTGCCAGTGGCGCAGATCGCCACGGCGCTCGGTGTCCCGGAGGGCACGGTCAAGAGCCGTTTGCACGCCGCCGTCCGCGCGCTGCGCGGCCGGCTGCACACCAAGGAGGTGGTGTGACGATGAACGGGAACGAGCACAGGGCAGACGCAGCGGATCAGACGGACGAGGCGGACGCGACGGACGAGGCACTGTCTGCCGCCCTCGCGGACGTGCCGCCGGAGGTGCCCGGCGACAGCGAGGCGTACCGGGCGTACGAAGCCGCACGCGCCGACGTGGCCCTGCTGCGCACGCACGTGCGGCTGATCGGCGACGCGCTTGCCGCACGGCCGGCACCGGCCGTGGAACGACGCCCCCGCGGGCGCAGGGCGCTCGCGCTGTGCCTGGCCGCGGTCGTGGCGGGCGTGGTGGGGGTCACCGGGGTCGTCCTGGCGAGGAACGCCGCCCTGGGCGACGGCTCGGCGGCGGGCGACGCGAAGTCCACGCCGGAGGGCATCGTCGCCTGCGCGCGCGACATCGCCGAGGGCACCGTGCGCGAGGTGACGCCCACCGGGGGGCCGGGGGACCTGCGGGTGGTGATGGACGTCGACCGCCGCCTCAAGCCCGCCGTGGGCGACCCCCGGCTGACGTTCACGATCCACGTCGACGACGACCACGACGACGTGGCCCCGCCCCCCGGACCCGGCTCCCGGGTCCTGGTGATGGTCTCCGTCCTCCCCGGCGAGCCGGTGGACCTGTACGAGGGCGCCGCGGACATCGCCTCCGCCCGCGCCTGGATGGAGAAGGCACTTGCGGCCTCCCGGGGCCTGCCGTGCGAGAGCGACACCGGATGAGAGGAGTGAAGGACATGGGACGCAGGACGGGACCGGCCCTCACCGCGGCCGCGCTGCTCGCGCTCGCCGGCTGCGGGACCGGCACCGGCGAGACCGACTCCGAGTCGGTCCGCAGCACCGACGCGGAAGTGCTGGCCTGCACCGAACTCGTCGCCGAGGGGACGGTGCTGCGGGTGACGCCCGGGGAGGGACCGGACCGGGTGTCGGTGCGGATGGAGGTGGACCGCTACCTCAAGGGGGAGCGAGCAGACCGCCGGCTGACCTTCCCCGTCGACCGCGACGAGGAGGGGGAGCCCGAGATGGCCGTGGGGAGCCGGCTGCTCGTCAGCGTGATGCTGCGGCCCGCGGGCTACACCTTCGTCCGCCAGGGCGAGGACATCGCCCCTGCGCGGGAGTGGATGGAGCGGGCGCTGCCCCGCTCGCGCACGCTGCGCTGCGGGGAGCAGGAGTACGAGTGGCGGCAGAGCTGAAGGGGCGGGCGCTCCGGGGAGCGCCCGCCCCTTCAGGCGGTGATCAGGCCGTGGCCGCGGTTCAGCCCGCGTTGACCTTGTTGATCAGCACGCTGCCGGTGCCGGCGGCGGTGCCGTCGGCGTTGAGCAGCTGGACCTCGCCGAAGAACTGACGTCCCTCGGGAGCCGGGGCCGCGACCAGGACGTTCGCCGCGACGTTCGCGGAGGCGCCGTTGGCCAGCGGCACGGTCGCCGCCTCGTCCACGGACACCGAGCCCAGCGTCGTCGAGTAGAAGACGTCGCGGTAGTCGTACTCGGTGGTGCCGGCCGGGACCGAGTACCCGTCCACCGTGATGGTGTACGTGCCGGCCGCCGGGTTGGCGATGCTCACGGCCTCCTCCGAGTCGCCGTCCGCGGACTGGCCGACCACCGCGCCGTTGAGGGACACGGTCAGGTCGAGGTCCGCGGAGGTGTCGGAGGTGCCGCCGATGGCGACGTCCAGGCGGGACGCGCCCGCGGGGACGACGACCGTGCTGGTGACGCTGTCACCGTCGGCGATCGTCTTGCGCGCCGCCGCGGCGGAGCCGAGCGCGCCGCCCTTCAGCTTGCCCTGCACCGGGGCGTAGCCGTTGGTGACCTTCCACGACACCGGGGCGGCGGTGCCGACCGTGGCCTCCTCGACGGTCTGGACCTCGGGGTCGAAGGAGACGCCGAGCGCGGTCGCGGTCAGGTTGTACGGGTTGTTCAGCACCGGCGAGGTACGGCGCGCCTCGACCTCGATCTCCCACACGCCCGGGATCGGGTTGGCGTAGGAGCGCAGGTCGGGACGGCACCCGTTGGTGGTGGTGTAGTTCGGGTAGCAGAACGTCGTCGTGGTGTTGTCCGCCGGGACGCCCCACGGGGTGATCGCGATGAAGCGCGTCTGGCTGCCGGTGGCCAGGCCGCCCATCTTGACCTCGAGCGTCTTGGCGCCCTCGGGGACGGTCACGAAGTAGGACGTGGTGCCGTTGCGCTGCACCGAGCCCGACGCCTTGACCGCGAACGACGGCTTGGCCTGCGCGGAGGCCACGACCACGGTGTTGAGGATCTGCTGGTCGGTGCCGCGCGTCGAGGGGTCGTCGACCGTCAGGATCGCGCTGTGCAGACCGGTGGAACCGGGCTTGGCCTTGACGCGCACGGTCACCGGCTTGTTCAACGGCAGCCGCACGTCGTCGCCGTCGGCGAAGCGGAAGGTGCCGTCGTTGTTCACCCAGTCCAGGTCGTGCCGGATGGAGCGGTCCGGACCGGTGGTGCGGGTGATGGTGACGTCGTACGTCTTGCTCTGACCGGCCTTCAGGCCGCCCTCGCGGTCGTAGATGCCGGTGCCGTAGCCCGGGGTCGCCAGGAACTGCGACAGGGCCGTGGAGACCGGGGCCTTGACCGTGTAGGTGTGGGCGCCGGCACCGGCCCTGATCAGGCGCCAGGCGTCCTCGATGTCGATCAGGCCGGAGCCCTGGGCATACGCCGGGACGTCCTTGATCTTGTGCGCCGTGCTGGTCAGCGCGGTGCGCAGGGCCGCCGGGGTCAGCGCGATGCGGGCCTGCTTGGCCGCGGACAGCAGCAGCGCGGAGGCGCCGGCCGCCTGCGGGGAGGCCATCGACGTGCCCTGCAGCATGGCGTAGCCGGGCGGCAGGGTGTAGCCCGCCTCGGCGACCGGGCCGCCGGGCTCCCAGGTCGGGATGGTGTTGATGGAGGCACCCGGCGCGGAGATGATCGGCGCGAAGCCGCCGTCCTCACGCGGACCGCGCGAGGAGAAGGGCATCATGTCGTACGCCTTGGTCACCTGCGAGCCGTAGTTGGCCGCCCAGGTCTCCTTGGAGATGGTGGCGCCGACGCTCAGGACCTTGTCGGCCAGGCCGGGGTCGCCGATGGTGTTGGCGCCGGGGCCGCTGTTGCCGGCCGAGATGACCAGCTGCACGCCGAAGTCGTCGATGAGGCGGGTGTACAGCTGCGCGCGGACGTTGTTGCCGTCGTTCAGCGCGGGCAGGCCGCCGATGGACATGTTGACGATGTCCACACCGCGGTTGACCACCAGGTCGATCATGCCTTCGGTCAGCGCCACGTTGGTGCAGCCGCCGGACCAGGTGCAGGCGCGCGACGAGACGATCTTCGCGCCCGGCGCCGCGCCGTTCATCTTGCCGCCGAACAGGCCGTTGGCGGAGGTGATGCCCGCGACGTGGGTGCCGTGCTCGGACTCGATGACGCCGATGTTGACGAAGTCGGCCTTCTTGCCGACCCAGGTGCCGCCGTACGGGTCCGTGGGGACGTCCTTGCGGACCTGCACCACGAAGGGGATCCGCTCGGAGATGGCGGTGGCGGGGTTGTCGGTGCCGAAGTAGCCGATCTGGAAGCCGTCCTTGTACGGCTTCATCTCGGCGTCGTCGGCGAAGTCCCCGTTGTCGTTCAGGTCGAGGCGGACGGTGCCCTTCGCCGGGTCGTACAGCACGCCCCAGTAGTCGGTGGTGTCGCCGTCGCGGTTGAGGTCACCGGCCATGTCGCCACCGACGGTGGCGGACTCGAAGAAGACCGTGACCTGCTGCGTCGCCTCGGGGGCGGTCCAGGTGCGGCCCTGGTAGGTGACGCGCGGACCGTTGGTCATGCGGCGCCAGGTGGCGTCGCCGTCGGTGATCGGGTCGGTCGCGGTGACCCAGTCGACGATCTTGCGCTCGCCGGTCGTGGTCTTCTGCAGCGCCGGGTGGCCGAGGTCGACGCCCGAGTCGAGGATGCCGATGGTGACGCCGCGGCCGTCGGCCTTCGGGTTGTCCTTGACGAAGTCCACCGCGCCGGTCTCGAAGGCCGGCTGGTAGGGGTTCGTCGCCGGGGTCTTCGCGTCGGGACCCGGGTAGGTGGTGGAGCCGTGGCCGTGGCCGTGGCCCTTCGAGGACCCCTTGCCGCCGTCGGCCGACGGGGACGGGTCGTCGAGGACGATCTCCTGCTTGAGGTCGATCGCCTGCACCGACGAGAGCTTCTGCGCCGCCGTGATCGCCGCGTCCGCCTTGCCCGTCGGGACCGTGGCGCGGACGTAGCCGAGGTTGTCGTAGGTCCGGTCTACCGACGCGCCCTTGAGCGCGCCGAGCTCGTCCGAGACCTGCTCGGTGGAGCCCTTCTTGGTGGCGATCATGAGGGTGACGTTCTTGTCGCCACCGGCCTTGGCCTCGGCGAGCAGTTCGGCGTCGGCCGTTCCGAGCTTGTCGTGCGCGGTCTTGACCGCCGCGTCCGCCGGGTCGCCGGTCGTGTCGGCGAAAGCGGTGGAGGCGGAGATTCCGGTCGTCGTCAGCGCGGCCACCAGGCCCGCCGCGAGCGCGACACGGACCACGCGTCTCTTCCCGCGTATGTGATCGAGAGACATGGGCATCCTGTTCAAGATTTGGGCGCCAGTTGACCGACACATTGCGCCATCCGCGGGGTTGTTGGGGAGTGCCGTAGATGGCGTAAGACCGACATGACGCGAATACGTCAAGAAGCCGGGACCCGTCACGGGGCGCGAAGCATCCCGAACCGGCCCATTGCGTCCGGCCGTCCGGTGATCCGGGGCTCGCGAGGGCGCGCGGCGCCGGGGCGGTCGGTGAACACCGGATGAGCGTCCGGCCGCCTGTGGACCGGCCGCCGGTGACCGGCGGGAGGACTGCTGATCCATGTCCGGAGATGGGTGCCGGACGTTCCGTTTCCGTTGCACCGCAGGCCATCCCGGGTGCCAACGATCCGGTGAGGAGCGGCACCGCGGTGCCGCCGCAGCCACCGTCAACCGGGGGAACCCGCCATGTCTGGTCCCGTGTCCGCTGCCGTCCTCAGCCGCCGCAACGTCCTGATCGCCTCGGGTGTGACCGCCCTGGGCGCGGGGCTCGGTTTCGCCCTCGTCCCCGGTTCGGGCGACGCGAAGGCGCAGCCGCCCGGCACCGAACCCGGCGCCGAACCCGTCTCCGGTGCCGCCCCGTCGGCACCGTCCGCTCCGGCCGCCGCCGAGCCCTTCACCGCCGGCACGACCCTCCAGTCCGTCGCCTCGCCGCGCGGCAGCGGGGGCTATCGCCGGCTCGCCGACGGCCCGGGGTGGAAGCGGGTCGTCCGCACCGAACTGGGCGCCGCCAAGAGCGGCCGCACCGGGCGCCGTACGCCCCTGTCCTGCTTCGTGCACTTCACCGACCTGCACCTCACGGACGTGCAGAACCCGCAGCGTTACGAGTTCCTGCGCTCCGCCGCCTCCACGGGCTGGCGTCCCCAGGAGGCGCTCACCAACACCGGCGCCGTCTCCCTGGTCGAGAGGGTCAACGCCCTGCGGCACGGGCCCGCCACCGGCACGCCCATCGGTTTCGTCATGACCACCGGCGACAACACCGACAACAACTCGCGGATCGAACTGGACTGGTTCCTCACGGTGATGAGCGGTGGCCGCTTCACCCCCGACTCCGGTGACCCGGGCCACTACGAGGGCGTCCAGGACTCCGGGCTGAAGGGCTTCTGGCAGCCGGACGCCGCCCTGCGCGACGTCGACAAGGCGCTCGGCTACCCCCGCCTGCCCGGTTTCCTGGCCGCGGCGGTCCGCGAGCTCAACAGCCCCGGGCTGAACGTCCCCTGGTACTCCACCATCGGCAACCACGACCAGCTGTACGGGGGTTCGTACGCCGCCTCGTCCTTCTTCCACGACCTCGCGCTCGGCTCACGCAAGTTGTTCTCGCTGCCTGCGGCCGAGGCCGAAGCCGTCAACGCGTTCCTGCGCGAGGGGCCAGACCCCCAGGGCGCCCGCTTCCGCCAGGCATGGAACCGCTACAAGTCCGGCGCCCGCACCGTCACCCCCGACGAACGCCGGGCACCGGTCACCCCGCGCGAGTACATCGCCGCCCACCTGGACCCGGCGCACGCCGGCGCCGGTCCCGTCGGCCACGGCTACACGACGGCCGAACTCGACTCCGGCCTGCTCCACTACACGTTCCGGATCTCCGACGGCGTGCTCGGCGTCAGCCTCGACACCACCGACCGGGGCGGCGACTACCGCGGTTCCCTCGGCACGGCCCAGATGGACTGGCTGGACCGGACGCTCACCACGCACGCCGACGACACCGTCCTGGTCTTCAGCCACCACGCCAGCTGGTCGATGACCAACCTGATCCGCGACCCCGCCCGCCCCAGCGAGCGGCGGCACGGTGGCGACGAGGTGCTCGCGCTGCTCGGCAGGCACCGCAACGTCGCCGCCTGGATCAACGGGCACAGCCACAAGAACAAGATCGTCCCGCACGGCACCTTCTGGGAGGTCTCCACCGCCTCCCACGTCGACCACCCGCAGCTGGCCCGGATCGTCGAGCTGACCGACAACCACGACGGCACGCTCTCGCTGCTCTGCACGCTCGTGGAGTCCGCGGCCCCCTACCGCACCGACTTCACCGACCTGTCGCAGACCGGACTCGCCGCCCTCTACCGCGAGCTCGCGTTCAACTCCCCGGGAGCCCGCGCGACGCTCTCCGGAGAGCCGGGCGACCGCAACGTGGAGCTGCTGCTGAAGAAGCGCTGACCGCCGCGCTCACCGCGGGAGCACCACCACCCACGACGCGGGGTCGCGGTCGGCCGCGGCCATCAGGGCCGTACGGACGACGGTGGCCTGCTGCTCCAGGGACTCCCGCAGCTTGCGCGGCGTGATGTGCACGACCGAGATGCCGAGCCGCTCCAGGTGCTCGCGCTTGCGGGCGTACTCGCCCCACAGGGCGTCGTCCTCCTGCCGGGGCACGCGGGCGTCGAGCTCCACCGCGACCGCGTGCTCCGGCCAGTACGCGTCCACGCCGCCCAGGTGCGGGCCGCCCGGCAGCCGCAGGTCGACGTTCCACAGCGGATCGGGCAGCCCGAAGCAGCGCACCATCGTGTACAGCCGGCTCTCGGCGATCGCCCGGCCCTCGGCCACCAGCGCGTCGACCGCCTCGACCACGTGCGGCCGGGACAGCAGACGGGCCCGGCTCAGCTCCCCGACCAGCGCGGTCGCCTCGCAGTGGCCGCCGCGCACCGCCTCGGTCAGCACCTGGCGGACCGCCCGGGCGTCGTCCAGCTCCTCCACCGCGTCCGCCAGCGCCCGGGGCAGCGGCGCGCACGGCATGCCCTGCACCTCCCGCGGCCGGGGCAGCGCGGTGGTGCGCACCAGCCCCACGTCACCCACGGCGCGCAGCCTGCGCTGCCGGGTCACCAGCAGGTCGATCCGGTCCAGGCCGACCAGCGGCGGCACCGAGGAGAAGCGGTGCAGGGCGAGCGCCGCGAGGCCCGTGACCATCGCCTCGCGGCCCGCGTAGAGCAGCGCCGCCCGGACCCGCTCGTCGCCGGTGGGCCGCCCGCCGTGCAGGACGTACACCCGGGGCAGCACCTCCTGCCAGGGGCCGCCGGGACGGCAGCGCTCGGCCAGCGTCTCGGGGGTGACGCCGTGCTCCCGCAACTGCCGGGCCGACAGCACCGTCGGCCGGGTACGGGAGAGGTGGTC
>NZ_JARAVK010000298.1:0-9775 GCF_033792765.1 Streptomyces sp. PA03-6a
GGATCGGGTGGTGTAGAGGCGGTTGGCGGCCGGTACCGTCCGGTCGGCTCGGGCTCCGGGGGCGGTGAGTGCCTGGCAGTGGACCGGTGCCTCCTGTGCGATGCGGTGGTCCAGGCCGGCAGGTCGGGGTGTTCCTCGGAGTGTGCCGGCGAGGTGGCGGCGGGCTTCGGCCAGCAGGTGCCAGTGGCGGAACCGGCCTTGCTTCATGACCGCTACGACTCCGGTGACGTATGCGGCTGATGCTGCGAGGTCCACGACGGCGCCGTTCCGGCGGGCGCGGATGGGTGCCGCGGCAGCGCGGGCGTTGTCCAGGAGTGAGTCGACCAGGGTGGTGCCGAAGCGGCCGACCGCATCGGCGCGCCACGATGCTCGCAGGACGTGGAGCGGTAAGGCCTGGGGTGGTGCGGGCGGGCGGGTCTGGTGGGCGGCGATCCGACTACGGCCTCGGTCTGAGTTTTGACGCCTTCCGCGCCGATCCCATGATCGCCTCGCTCCAGTGGCCGGCCGACGTCGTTGAGCAGTTCCTCTACGACCACGGTGACCACGGTCCCTTCGAGCGCGACTACGGAAACGTCGACCTCACCACGATCGTGTGGACATTCGAAGCGGTCACGGCCGAAGAGCTGAGCACGATGCGGACCGGTCCGTCCGAGGCGGGCTGCATTGAGCAGTTCGCCCTCCACCCGGGCCACTACGTCAGCGTGCGCAACTCGGGCATCCACGTCGGCGTCGCGGAGATGTGGCGGGACCGCGGGACCTGGAAGCGTCCGCCGCTGCTGCTCGACCGGAGGCTGCTGGACTCGTCGGCAAGCGGTCTCCAGGTGCTGGAGGGGCGGACCCGCGTCGGGATTCTGCGGGGCCGCCTCCGAGAGAACGACTTCGTCGCGGCGACGCACGAGGCGTGGGTCGGCCGGCCGGCCTGACGGACTGCCAGGGGCAGGTGCTGGCGGCCGGGCCGCAGGCCGAACAGGAGGCAGGGTGGGTGCCCGCCAAGTGCGGGGCGCCCTAGCCGGTGACGGGGCGGGGCGGCATCCCTTGCGGGTCTGGAGGAGAAGGCCCGTCAAGATCTCCTCCTTACCGATGCCTTGGTGAGCGGCGCCGGCTTCCGCGGTGGTCCCCTTCTCGATGGCCTCCATCAGTTCCCAGCACTCGTCTCAGACGACGACGAGGGGCTTCTCCATGGGGTTCCTCTCAGCAGGACGAGCTAGCCCTGGTGTGGCCGGGGCACCAGCGTGGCCAGCAGGGTGGCGGTGATCAGTTGCCCCAGGGCACGCGGGCGAGGACCAGGCCGCGGACCTCGGCGGCGCCGGAGGCGAGCAGGCGCAGTGAGACGTGCTGGAGCTGGGAGCCGGAGGTGAGGACGTCGTCGACGAGCAGGATGGTGGCGCCCTCGATCGCGGCGCGGTCTCCGGTCCAGGTAAGAGCGGCGGCGTGAGCGAGGCCGGCCTGGCGCTTGTCCTCCAGCGTGCCGCGCGCGGACCGAGGGGTCTCCGCTGTCTTAACAAGGAGCGGGGATCCCGGCGGGCTGAGGGGGAAGGCGTGGGTGAGGTCCTCGTTGCATGCCGCGTCCATGATCCGCTCGATGTGCTGGATCGGGACGCGGCCGGCGTGGGTGGGGTTGCCGATGACGAAGTCGACGCCGTCCATCCGGTCGCGGTGTGTCTCCATCCAGCCGACCAGCAGACGGCCGAAGATCAAGGCCCAGCCGTGTGCCCCGTCGTACTTCAGCTTGTGGATCTTGTCGCGCAGCGCCCCTGAGTAGACGGCGACCGCGTCCACGCGGGAAAAGCCGCGCTCGGCGAGCGGCAGCCGGCACAGGCGGTTGACACACGGCTGCCCGGGAGCGACGGCCTGGGAGCAGACCGGGCAGTGCGGCTCGGCGATCGACTGGAGGGTCTTCTGGGCGCAGGCTGAGCAGAGGTGGGCGGCGCCGGTGAGGCTGTAGGCGCAGATGCCGCAGTTGGGGAAGCCTGCCGGTTGGGGAAGGGGCGTGGTCACAGGCCGGCCAGGGCGAGCTGCTGCCGCTGCTCGCTGGCGCGCTGGACGCTCTCGGCGGTGCCGAGGCGGTCCAGGATATCGCTGGTGTGGGAGACCTGGATGGCCCGCCCTTCCTTGATCATTTTCTCGGCCCAAGGCTCGCTGGTGGCCAGGGAACGGATCAGGAAGACCTTCTTGCCGTGCTCGGCGGCGATGCGGGCCTGCATCTTCGCGCCGGAGGTGCTGGAGGCCTCGATGACGACGCTGCCGAGCGTGGTGCCGGAGGTGACGACGTTGCGCTTGGGGAAGGTCCACCGGGCCGGGGGCGAGGTCGGCCAGAACTGGCTCAGCAGCGCTCCCCCGTGCTCGAGGATCGCGTCGGACAGGGGGCGGTTCTCGGCCGGGTAGACGGGCGCGGCGATACCGGTGCCCATGACCGCGACGGTGCGGCCGCCGGCGCGCAGGGTGGCGTCGTGGGCGGCGCGGTCGATGCCCTTGGCGAGGCCGCTGATGATGACGACGTCGTGCTCGACGAGCTCGCGGGCCATGCGGGCGGCGCGGCGCAGTCCGTCTTCGGAGGCCTGGCGGGTGCCGACGACGGCGATGGAGCGGGCATCGCGGTCGCTGAGCTGGCCGCGGTAGAAGAGGAACGGCGGCAGGTTGGGGACCAAGCGCAGGTTGGCCGGGTAGTCGGGGTCCAGGACCGTGACCAGCTGCGCCCCGGCCTTCCGGGCCGCTTCGGTCTCCTTGTCGACCCACGCGCGGAAGGGGTCGAGGTCCTTGATGGCCTCCTGGAGCAGGGGCCGGTTGCGCTGGACGGTGGTGGTGCCGTCCTCGCGCAGTCGCCCGTCGAGGAGGGCCGCGAGGTCGTCGGGCGTCTGGGCGTTGCGCGCGATCAGGTTCCAGTCGATCAGGTGCTCTCCGACGCGGGCGGCGCACAGGGCGAGCAAATCGCGGTGCTGATCGGTGAGAGTGAGGTCGGTCATGAAGAAGAGTCCTTCTACTCGCGGCCCGAGGATGTTCGAAGGATGGTGCGGTGTGCTTGGGCCACCTCCATCATGGCGCACCGGTGTGACAGCCGACCCGCAGGGGCGCCGACCGGTGCGTCGAGCCGGCCGCCCGGGCCCGACGGGTTTCTCGGGCCCCGGCTGCTATTGATCTTGCTATTGGGCGGAGTCGAGGTACTCCAGCATGGCTCGCCGCAGCGACCGGGACGGTCCGTCGTCCACGCCGCCGGGGCAGCTGGTGGCCACGAAGTCCGCGAGGTGGAGATCGTTGATGTCGAACGGGTCGATCTTGACGCCGCGGCGCAACTCGTAGGCGGTGTGGGCCTTGGGGTACTTCCCGACGGTCAGGGCGATCACCTCGGCCGCCCCGGCCTCCTCCAGGAGGATGCGGGCCCATTCGATCGACTTGCCCTCGGTGGTGAAGTCGTCGAAGACGATCACCGTCTTGCCGCGCACCTTGCGCCGGTAGTCGGGGTTGATCCGTACGGTGCGGGCCTGGGCGGCGATCGAGATGTCCACCCCCGTCCCTTCTCCCCTGCTGGCCCGGTAGCGCTCCAGGCTGGTGTCGGGGGCCGCGACGACCCGTTCGAGGAGGTCCTCGCAGTAGTACGAGCCGACCACGACCTTCGCCCTCTCCAGGAACCCTTCGGGCTGGGCGCTGACCCGGCCGGGCCTGCTGCTGGGGTAGACGCAGAACAGGCTGCGGCCGGGGAGGTTGCCCTCCAGGTAGGCGGACAGGAGCAGGCTAAGCATGAGGACGTCGCGCGCGTCCTGCTCGCCGAGGGCGATGCTGTGGGAGCGGGTGAAGACGTCCTGGAGGGTGAAGGTGCGCCCGCCGCCCTTGGGGAAAGAAACGTTCGGGGGGAGCAGGGAGCGGAGGCGGAAGCGGCCGTCCTGGTCGTCGAGGGCGTAGGCCCAGGTGGGCTCGTGCAGGAGGTAGTGCTCGAGCAGCTCGCGCACATCGTCCGGGCAGTCGGCCAGCAGCGAGGTGATCGGCTTCTTGTTGGCCTTGGCCCAGCGGGCGTGGATGTACACGACGCCGGCCTGGATGCCGGTGTACTAGTCCCACTCGGTGGTGCCGACCAGCAGGAGCTGGGTGGGGTATAGCTCCAGGGCCTCGGCGACGCTGGTGAGCCAGGCGCCGCTGCCGCGCGCGGGCCGGCCGGGGATGTCGTCTCGGCACAGGTGCAGGGCGGGCTGCGGCAGGCCGACGGCCGCGCAGGCGCCGGCGGCGTCCATCGGGTCGCTGGACAGCAGCACCCAGGCGACGTCGCGCTCGGCCAGCCAGTGCAACAGTTCGGCGACGCCGTCGTGCGCGCGGGCGGAGGTGCGCAGCACCGCCTTGTAGTCGAACACCACCGCGCGCACCGTGACACTGCCGTCGTCCACCGAACCCCCTCTTCCCGCCGCCCGGCGGGGCGGCTGAAGCGAACCGGTCTCCATGATCTCAGCTGCGGTCGCACCGCGGGTCGTTGGACGGGACGGCCACCGGGCGGCCTCGTCTCGGGTCTCCGGTTGATCCTCGGGTTCGGCTGGCCACCGGCCCGCTCGGGGCGTGCCGTCGGGAGCGGCTTTCGCCTGGGCTGGGGCTGCTGTTGCGTCAGCGTCGGCGCTGGCGCTGGCGGGCGAGGAGGCTCTGGCGACGTGCCGTCATCGGCTCTTCCAGTCGGTGGGGGTGTTGAGGACGTCGGCGGCCCACTGGTAGTAGCCGGTGGACCGGATGTGCTTGTCCTGCTCGGGGTAGAGGTCGCAGCTGAGCAGGGCGATCACGTGTAGGTAGTCGGCGAGGTCATCGCGCCGGTCGGCGGGGAGGTCCTGGGCGGCGGTTCCGAGAAGGCGGTTGCGGACGTCGGCACGGTCGTCGTCGTACATCCGGTAGTAAGCGCAGGCTCCCGCGAGGTCGTAGAGCGGGTATCCGAGCAGGGTGAAGGTGCCGAAGTCGATGACGGCGCTGATCCTTCCGTCGGCGACGAGGATGTTGTCCGGGCAGAGGTCACCATGGATGACGCCGTCGGGCCCGGCGTAGGGCCGGGCGAGCCGGTCGGTGATGCTGTCGATGGCCGGGACGTCACGGCGCAGGTCCGTCAGCACCGTGGGGAGCTTCTGCCCCAGAAGCAGCGGCGGTTCTTCACCAGGGCGGTGCCGGTACGGCGCGCGGTGGTGTCCGAAGACCTGCCCGCACTGCTGGTGCTTGATCTGGCGGCCCGCCCCGACATTGGGGATCTCCTGCGGCTGCTGCACACGGACGCACCGGCTGATGGCGCCGACACGGTGACAGAGTGGCGGCTGCTCCCCCTGCGCCGTATGTCGCTGTTTCGCCTGGAGGTGGAGTGGCTTGAGCCGGTACGCAACTCCCTCGCCGTGGTGTTGGAACGACGAGAGTTCCGGAACCTGTTGGACGCGGCCTGCGCCGACGACCGGCTTGGTCTGACGGACACCGACCCGGACGACAGCTTGGACGAGTTGTTCAGCATCGCGGTCGTGCCGGCGATGAGCGCTGCATTGGCCGGCTTGCGGCACGAGGCCGGTCAGCGGCGCGGGTATTAGTCCGCCACACCGGGCGCGTTCGCAGGCGATATGCCGCGCATCGTTGAGGGCGCGGCACATCAGCCGCGTCGGCAGACGCCCATCACCCGGGCCGGGCCGCGCAGGCGCGCGGCGGACAAGCGCGGGGTCCGGCGCCGGCGGCACGGCCCGGAATGCAAGGCCGGACCCGGTACCGGGGGGGGGGAACAGACCGGCCCGCGGCCCGGGCGCGACCGGAAGTACGGCGACACGCCGCGCCGACCGGGCCCGGAGGCCGGGACTCGATCGGAGCGGCACCCGCACCTCGTTCAAGCGCTCCCTAAGTCCGAACGCGAAGTCCCCTGGCGGGACAGCCTCTGATCGCCGTGTTCACCGTTGGAGGGGGCCAGGTATCGATGCCGCGTTCTGGATGCGAAGGGGCGCGCGCCGAATCACACGTCATCCGGTGCCCCGGCGTCTGCGCAGTCGCCCGAATACCCCATCGGACCGAGTCTGGCGCGGGCCCGGCGGGACATCAGCGAGGGACGGGGTCGGCCGAGGCTGTTCCGGCGCGGGAACGGCTCGGTCGAGCACGGCTGCCCGTATGGCATCCCACTTCCCGGTCCGCCACCACTCGTACAGGTCCAGGGTGGCGAGGACGGGATAGGGCAGCGCGGCCAGGAATTCCTTGTTGCTGTAGGCGGCCGGAGAGCGCTGGGCCGGTTCCGTATTGAACTGGTGATTCATGATGACGGCGGCGCACGTGACCGGCTGGTCCGGGCGTAGTTCAGGCCACGCCTCCAAGTGGTCGCGCAGGCGTACGGCTTCGCGCTCACCGGCCGAGCGGCTTGCAGACTTCACCTCGATGAGACATGCCTGCCCGCCGAACTCCGCGAGGAAGTCGGCGGATCGGGGGCCGCCCACCTCGCTGTCCAGGTCGGTCACAGTGAACCCGGCGGCACGCAGGAGGCTGGCGACCGCCTCCTCCAGAACACGCCCCGACCCGTACAGGAGGCCTTCGCGTACCGGTTCCGCTTCCGACCGGGCCTTGTTCAGTTCGTTCTCCAGGCGCGCCTTCTCCTGCTCATAGTGCTGCTCCAAGTCCGCCAGGCCCACTCGCGCAGCCGTCTCGGCGGGCGTCTCCAGATCGGGGTCGACGACGTGACGCGCGCGTACGCGCCGTAGCGCGGCCGGGACATGGGCGGGCAGCCCACGCCGTACGATCCAGTCGGTGATCTGCTGGTAATCAGTCGGGTAGGGAATCACGTACCAGATCTGACTCCCATCGCCGGTGACCCAGCGGACGGCGACCGGGTCCCCGACCGTGTCGAGCAAGATCGGGGTGAGCTTCCCGACCGGTGCCCGGGTCTCCTGCCTCCCGCTGCCGTCGCCGCTGACCAGCGTGAAGGACTGCAACGCCAGAGACCACCAGGGAGCGTCCGGCGGCCGGTTCAGCAGGCGCAAGCCGAGATCCTTGTCCGCCGGATCCAGTCCTTGGGCCAGCTGCGCATTGGCCCCGTCCAGCAGACGTTTTCCGGCTATACCTCCGGAAAAGCCGGGGAACTTCAGGCTGTCGGATCCGACTCCCGAGAATGCGTTCCAAACGGTGTCCTGCGCCGCGGCGCCCAAGGTGGCCACGATGAGCGCCGGCTCGCTGCGGGCCCGAGCCCCGGCCAGGAACCGCTCGAACTCCTCGCCGCCGCTGCCATGGAAAATGCTGGGGTCGATGGCCGCGGCGCAGGTGCTGGTGTCCATGTAGAGCCATCGCGGCTCCACGCCCTTGTCAGCCCAGGGGACACCGGCATACCGCGCGGACGCCTCGGCACGCTTACGGGCGTACTCGCTGGTGTCGGGAGGGAGATCCTGCAGTTCGGCAGGATCCTGGGCACCGATATGAATTGGGACAAGACCAGTTGATGCGGTGGGAGAGGATGCCATGGGAGCACGGTAGCGATCTCGACCGACAAGACGAGTAGTGCAAGCTGGGCTGAGGGGGCAGCCTGCTGGCCTAAGCCTGCGGAACAGGGCCCCAGCCGAATGTCAGCAAGCGGCAGATCTTCTCGGTCAGCGATGCCCGGCTGGATACCGGACGCGGTGGAACGAGGCCCGGACCGGCCGGACAGCAACACCCCTGCGTCCCACCAGGCCCAGCCCGGCGACGGCTCGGCACGCCAGCGGGCCAACGACGGCACGAACGGCAGCGGAGGGGACGGCGGGACGAGCGGCGCGCGGCCGACGGGCATGTGCAGCATGTCGCTGTCGTCTCCTCGAAATCCAGTCAACGCCCCGACCCCGATGGGGGATGCTGTACCGATGGGGCATTACTCGTACCTTGTGGTCGGCGACTGCCAGTTCCTCTACACACGCAACCACTACGACGAGGAACTGGCGGCGCTATTCAGCGAGACCGACCGCGCATTCACCCCCGCGGACGACAGCGAGCTCGTCCCCGACGACGAGTGGGGCTGGACCGGCCCGTCGCTGGGCTACTACACGACCGCCCGCGCTCTGCAAGAGCGGCTGAACGTTCAGGGCTTCACCACCCAGGTTGCCCTCGCTGCCATGGCGGATGGGATCGACCAGTGGCGCGCGGTATACGAGCGCCAGAGCCCCCTCCGGGAACAGCAGGTACGGGGCGAGACCGTGATCGAGACCCTCCTGCGGCCACCGCGTGAGCCTGAGCAGCTGCTGGCAGCCATCGGCGAGGCGATCAGGCCACACCGGCCCGAGAGCTCGTTCACCACGGGCCAGGAGTACTTCGACTACGAGCAGCAGTTCATCGACACCGTTGCTGACGTCGAAGACCTTCGCTGGTACATGGGCGAGCGCTGCCTCATACGGCTGATCGTCGACCAGGCTTCCGACCAGACACGGGTCGGGCTTGACCTCGGCGGGCTGACCGGCTGCTGTGTACATCTTGACCCCGTCGAGCCCGTCGCCGGGCCGTCACGCGAGCGTCAGCTTGCTGTTCTGCCCACCGACGCCCCGCTGATCGTGCTGACCGAGGGAAGCACTGACTCCCGGCGCCTGACTGAAGCGATGCGCATCACCCACCCGCACCTCGAAGGGTTCGTCAACTTCATCGATTACGCCGGCACAGACGCAGAGGCCGGGGTCGGCGCTCTTGCGCGCATGGTCAACGCGTTCATCGCGGCCGGCGTCGTCAACCGCTTCGTGGCCATCGCCGACAACGACGGAGCCGCGCACAAGACTCTCGCCAAGATCAAAAGGCAGAGGCTTCCAGCGAACTGCCGAGTGCTTCATTACCCGGAGCTACCCCTGCTGACCAGTTACCCGACCATCCATCCGGCTTCCTCGATCACATCACTGGCCGACGTCAACGGTGTGGCCGGCTCAATGGAGATGTACTTCGGGGAGGAGCTCCTGACCGTCGGCGGCGAACTCGCTCCCGTATATCTGGAAGAATATGATCCCTCAGCGCAGCACCGTCACGGCGTTATTTCCGGCCAGCACAAAAAGCTAGCGCAGAATGCCTTCCGTAAAAAGCTCCAAGCAGCCCGGAAAGGACAGTGCGGCGGCGACTGGAGCGGCGTGCACGCCATCATCGAGAGCATCGTCCACGCCTTCGACTAAACCGTGCTCTGGCGCCAGGTGCTCGCAGAGACGTTCGAGCCCGTCGGATCCCTGCCATTGCACCACCGACGGTACACGTTGCCGTACGAGGCTTGCGGGCGGGTGGCGGTGGCGGGAACCAGGCACGCAGGCGTACCGCTCCACACCAGTGAGAACACAGATGTTGCCGCCGTCGACCCGACTCGGCATCCGGCCGCACCTGCCCCTTCGCTGCCCCGTCCGCGGCGCCCGGCACGGAAACCCGGGTCGCACCCACAGTTCCGGAAGTGAGCTATATCCCCACGTCCGCGGAGTTCCTGGCCGCCCGGCACCGGAAAGAGACAGCCGGAATGGCGCAGTACATGGGCCGGATGACCTGCCGTCAGCCGAAAGGCCGGGGCGACGTGCCCGGGGGAACGGCCGGGCGCAGGGCGACCGGGACACGGAACGGCGCGCGCCGTACAGGCGGACTGCGCGCGGGAGGACGGGCCGGGGCACCACAACTGGGGCATCGTGCGGGGTGGACGCGGCTGTCTCCGCTGCGGACGACACGCGACCTTCCCTATGCTGATCTGCATGCCCGATTTGACCGAGCAGCAGGCGTGAGCTGGCTCTCGCTGCCGACACCGCCGCGCTGCTGCCGTCGCACCGTGCCGTGCTTCCCGTGCTGTGCCGGATGGCGAGTGTCGACCCAGTAGCAGGCCGGGCAGCCC
>NZ_JARAVK010000299.1:0-9769 GCF_033792765.1 Streptomyces sp. PA03-6a
CTGTGGCTCCTCTGAGGGAGGACGGACGGGGAAGAGCCGCGCGGGGTTGTGATGAAACAGCCCGCGTTCACCTACCGTCAATGGTGTTGACATAAGGCGGCCGGGCCCCTTCACTGTGCGCGACGCCGACAGAAGGGCCCGACCATGACCGCCGCCACCGGCGACCGCGTCCCCCGGGAACGCAAGCGCCGCCGCCCCACCCGCTCGGGCGTCCTGCTGTCCGCCCCGCTCATCGTCAACACCGCCTTGCGCCTCATCGGCGAACACGGCCCCGAGGCACTGAGCGTCCGCCGCCTCGGCGCGGCGCTCGGCTGCGACCCCAGCGCGGTCTACCGCTACTTCCACAACACCGACGACCTGCTGCTCGCCGTCGCCGACCGCATCATCGGCGACGCCATGGACGGCTTCACCCCCGGCGACGACTGGCAGGCCTCCCTGCGCGACATGGCCGTCCGGGTCCGCGACGGATACCTCGCGCACCCGCGCGCCGCCGCCATGGCCTCGTACCGGATCACCCGCCGCGAACACGAGTTCCGCGCCGTGGAGGCCGGCATCGGCATCCTGCTGCGGGCGGGCTTTGCACCCGACAGCGCCGTCCCCCTCTACCTGGCGTTCATCGACACCGTCCTCGGCCACGCCGCCCTCGACGCCGCCCACCTCGCACTGCCGCGCGCCCAGCGCGAGGCCGACCGGCGCGCCTGGACCCAGGAGTACCGCTCCGCGACGGTCGACCCACAGGCCTACCCCGCACTCTCCGCCGCCCGCGGCCACCTGCACCTGATGGCCGACAGCTCCTTCGACACCACCGTCGACCTCATGATCACCGCCCTCGCCGCACGATTGCGCCCACAGCGTGATCGCTGACGTCCGGCCGCACCGCGGGGCACAGTGGCCGGTATGAAGCTGCTGACCCTGGGTGGAACCGAATTCGTGGGACGCGCCGTCGTCGAGGACGCGCTCGAGCGCGGCTGGGAGGTCACGGTGTTCCACCGCGGCCGGCACCAAGCACCGCCCGGCGCCACCGTGCTGCTCGGGGAACGCGGCACCGAAGGCGGCCTCGCCGCCCTCGCACACGGCGAGTGGGACGCCGTCGTCGACACCTGGTCCGGCGCACCGGCCGCCGTACGGGCCACCGCCCGCCTCCTGGCCGGCCGCGCCCGGACGTACGCCTACGTCTCCAGCCGCTCCGTCTACACCTACCCCGCCCCCGCCGGACTCGACGAGGACGGACCCGTCGTGGACGCCTCCCCCGGCGACGGACCCGACGTCGACTACGCCCGCGCCAAGCGCGGCGGCGAACTCGCCGCGACCGAGTCCTTCGGCGACCACGCCCTGCTGGCCCGCGCCGGCCTCATCCTCGGCCCCTACGAGAACATCGGCCGCCTCCCCTGGTGGCTCACCCGCATCGCCCGCGGCGGCCCCGTCCTCCCCCCCGGCCCCCGCGACCTCCCCCTGCAGTACGTCGACGCCCGCGACCTCGCCGCATGGGTCCTGGACGCCGCGGAATCCGGCCTCGGCGGCACCTACAACCTCGTCAGCCCGCCCGGGCACACCACCACCGGCGAACTCCTGGCCGCCTGTGCCGCGGTGACCGGCTCCGACGCCGAACTGCGCTGGACGGACCCGGAGACGGTGCTGGCCGCGGGCATCGAGCCCTGGACCGAACTGCCGGTCTGGCTCCCCCCGGGCGAGCTCTACGACACGCTCCACACCGCCGACGTCTCCCGCGCCCTCGCCACCGGACTGCGCTGCCGCCCCGTCACCGAGACCGTCGCCGACACCTGGGAGTGGCTGCGCTCGCTGGGCGGCACCGCACCCCAGCGCCCCGACCGGCCCACCGTGGGCCTCGCCCCGGAGAAGGAGGCCAAGGTGCTGGGCGGTTGAGACCCACCGCCCGGCACCGGCACCGGCACCGGCACCGGCACCCGTGCGAAGCCCCGCGTCACGCCTGCCCCGCGCCGCGACGACGCCCCGGCGCGGACAGCGCGGCGGCGAAGTCGCCCAGGGCCGCCAGGTCATGGGCGCTGACCACGGCGTCGCAGTACGGCAGCGCCGCGGCCATCCCACCCACGAGCGGACGGTAACGGGGGCTGGCGGTACGAGGGTTGGCCCACACGACCCGGAAGGCCACCCGGGCGAGCGCCGCCATGTGCCGGGCGAGGACGGCGGGGTCGCCGGTGTCCCAGCCGTCCGAGACGATCACCACGACGGCACCGCGGGCCATGCCACGGCGTCCGTACCGTTCGTTGAACTCCCCCAGGCACGCGGCGATCCGCGTGCCCCCCGACCAGTCCGGTGCCGTACGCCCGGCGCGCGCCAGCGCGTCGGAGGGCAGGCCGGGCCGCCGCAGGACGGGGGTCAGCCGGGTGAGCCGGGTGGCGAACGTGAAGACCTCCGCCCGCGCGCCGCGCGACGCGCAGTAGAGCAACTGCAGCATCGCCCGGGCGTACGGCTCCATCGACCCCGAGATGTCGCAGAGGACGACCAGGCCGCGGCGGCGGGGCCGCGGCACGAAGCGGCGCAGCCGCAGCGGGTACCCGCCCGTGCGGCGCCCGGCGGCGAGGGTGCGGCGCAGGTCGATGCGGTCTCCGTGGTGGGCGGGCCGGCCCCTGCGGGACGGGCGGAGCGGGGTGTTGAGCACGATCGCGCGCATCGCCCGTGCCAGGAGGGCGAGCTCGTCCTCGGTCAGCTCCGCGAAGTCCCGGGTGGCGAACCGGTCGGCGGGGCTGGCCGTGGTCGGTGCCTCGACCTCGCGCGCCCGCCCCGGGGTGTCCTCCGCGGGCCGCCCGGCACCACGCCGTGGGGCGGCACGTCCGGCCCCGGCGGACGACCGCGGCGGGTCGCCCCGCTGCCCCCGTGCGACCGCGTGCCCGAGACCCTCAGCGCCGAACACCATCCGGAACACGGCGTCGAACACCGGGATCTGCTCCGGGTCCGCCACCAGCGTGGCCAGGGCGCAGTGCCGCAACTGCGGCGTCGTCACCGGAGCCAGCACGGTCACCGCCCGCGCGAACCGCGCGGCCCTGTCCGGTCCCACCGGTATCCCCGCCCGCCGCAGGGCCTCGCAGAGCGCGGCCACGACCTCCGCCAGCCCTGGTACCGGTGTCGTCTCGACCCTCGCATTACTCGCGTCGCCTCCGGCCTCACGCATCGCTGTCCACCAGGTGCGCGAGACCCTCGGCGCGGACCGCGGCGAGGTCCTCGGCGTACTTGAGGACCGCGCCGAGGGTGCGGTCGGCCGCGTCCGCGTCGAACGAGGTGAGGCCCAGCGCACGCAGCGCGGCCGCCCAGTTGACGGCCTCGGCGATGCCGGGCGGCTTGGTGAGCCGGTGGTCGGCGCGCAGCCGGTCCACCGCGCCGGCCACGCGGGACGCCAGCCACTCCCCCGCGCCGGGGACGCGGCGCCGGATGACGGCGGCGACGCGCTCCGTGTCCGGGTACTCGATCCAGTGGTAGAGGCAGCGCCGCTTCAGCGCGTCGTGCAGGTCACGGGTGCGGTTGGAGGTCAGGACGGCCACGGGCGGCACCGTGGCGGTGCGCGTGCCGAGTTCGGGGACGGTGACGGCGGCGTCGGCCAGCAGCTCCAGCAGGAAGGCCTCGAACTCGTCGTCGGCGCGGTCCACCTCGTCGATCAGCAGGACCGCCGGCCGCGGCCCCGGATGGATGATCGCGGCGAGCAAGGGCCGCGGCATCAGGAAGTCCTCGGTGAACAGGTCGGCGTCGCGCAGGGGTTCGCCTCGGGACTCGGCGAGCCGGATCGCGAGCAACTGGCGCGGGTAGTTCCACTCGTACAGCGCCTCCGCGGAGGACAGCCCCTCGTAGCACTGGAGGCGGATCAGCGGGGTGTCGAGGACGGTGGCCAGGGCGCGGGCCGCCTCGGTCTTGCCGACGCCCGGTTCGCCCTCGAGCAGGATCGGCTGGCGCATGCGGACGGCCAGCAGCAGGGCCGTGGCGAGCGCGTCGTCGGCGAGGTAGTCGGCGGCGTCGAGCCGGGCGCGCAGGGCGGGGACGTCGGGGACGAGGGCGTCGGGGTCAGGAGGCATGCGCGTAGCGGGTGGGGTCGTCGGTGTAGGCGTGCCGGCAGCCGGGGCCGCAGAAGTAGACGGCGCCGCCGCCCTGCCCCGTCAGCGCGACGGTGCCGGGGGTGACGGCGACGGTCATGCCGCACACCGGGTCCACGGCCTCCGCGACGGGCCGCGCCGGCGCCGCGGGCTCGCCCGCGCCTGGGTGGCCGCCAGGGCAGGCGGCGGGGCGCGGTCGCACCGCGATGACCTCGGCGTACACCGACACGGCGATCTCCGCCGGGGTCCGGGCCCCGATGTCCAGCCCCGCCGGGGTGTGGACGCGGGCCCGCTCCTGCGGTGTCAGCCCGAGCCCGGCGAGGACGGCGGCGCCGCGCCGGGGGCTGGCGACGAGCCCGACGTACGGGACCCCCGCGCGCACCGCCGCGGCCAGCGAGGCCTCCTCGTCACGGCCGTGCGACGCGATCACGACGGCGTCCAGGTCGCCGGGCAGCGGGGTCCCGGGTTCCGCGGGCCTGGCGTCGTAGCCGAGGGCCCGGCCGACGTCGAGCAGGGAGCGGGCGATCGGCGCGTGGCCCAGCACGTGCACCAGCAGGGGGGGCAGATGGGCCTCCAGGAAGATGTCGAGGGTCCCGCCGGACTGGCACGGGTTGTCGACGGTGACCAGGCCCTCGCCTTCCGCCCCGCCCCCGTCCGCCCCGCGCTCGGCCGCGCCCTCCGCGCCGCCGGGGGTGATCCGCAGCAGCACCGACTCCCCGGTCTCCAGCAGGCGCAGCCCCTGCAGTTGCACGGTCGACTCGGCGCAGACGCCGCCGACGAAGCCCTCCACGGTGCCGTCGGGCAGCACCAGCGCGCTGTCGCCGGGCTTGGCGCTGGTGGGGCGCTGCGCGCGGACGACCGTGGCGAGGACGAACGGGGTGCGGCCGTGCCGCAGTTGGTCCGCGCGGTTGAGCAGTTCCGTACTCGTCATCGGGGGCCTCAGGTGATCGCCAGGTCGCTGCGGAACGGCCGTCCCCGTGCGGCCCGCCAGACCGCCGCCGGGGTCAGGGGCATGTCGATGTGGCGTACCCCGAGCGGTCGCAGGGCGTCGACGACGGCGTTGACGACGGCGGCGGGCGAGCCCACGGTGGCGGACTCGCCGACGCCCTTGGCGCCGATCGGGTGGTGCGGCGACGGGGTGACGGTCTCGCCGAGCTCCCAGGAGGGGCATTCGACGGAGGTGGGCAGCAGGTAGTCCATGAAGGACCCGCCGAGGCAGTTGCCGTCCTCGTCGAAGGCGATCACCTGCATGAGCGCCATGCCGAGCCCGTCGGCGAGCCCGCCGTGCACCTGCCCCTCGACGATCATGGGGTTGATGCGGTTGCCGCAGTCGTCCACCGCGATGAAGCGCCGCACCTTGACCTGCCCGGTGCCGGCGTCGACGTCGGCGACGCAGATGTAGGCGCCGAAGGGGAAGGTGAGGTTGGGCGGGTTGTAGACGCAGGTCGCGTCCAGGTGTCCCTCCACGCCTTCGGGCAGTTCGAGGCTGGAGTGCGCGGCGAGCGCGATCTCGGCCATCGTGCGTCCCTGGTCGGGGTCGCCGGTGACGAACCAGCGGCCCTTGGTCCACTCCAGGTCGTCCGGGCTCACCTCGAGCATCGCCGAGGCGACCAGCCGGGCCCGTTCGCGGACCTTGCGGGCGACCAGCGCGGCGGCCGCGCCGGACACGGGGGTGGAGCGGGAACCGTAGGTGCCGAGCCCGAAGGGCGTCTGGTCGGTGTCGCCGTGCACCACCTCGACGTCCTCGGGCGGGATGCCCAGTTCCTCGGCGACGATCTGCGCGAACGTCGTCTCGTGGCCCTGACCTTGTGTCTGCACGGAGATCCGCAGCACCGCCTTGCCGGTGGGGTGGACGCGCAGTTCCGCGCCGTCGGCCATGCCGAGGCCCAGGATGTCCATGTGCCGCCGCGGGCCCGCGCCGACGGCCTCGGTGAAGAAGCTGACGCCGATGCCCATGAGTTCGCCGCGCCCGCGCCGCTCGGCCTGCTCGCGGCGCAGGTCGTCGTAGTGCGCGAGGTCCATCGCGAGCCGCAGGGCCCGCGGGTAGTCACCGGAGTCGTACTCCCAGCCGGTCTTGTTCCGGTACGGGAACTGCTCGGGCCGCAGCAGGTTGCGCATCCGCAGTTCTGCGGGGTCGGTGCCGAGTTCGGCGGCGAGCACGTCGACCATGCGCTCCACGAGGTAGACGGCCTCGGTGACGCGGAAGGAGCAGGCGTAGGCGACGCCGCCCGGCGCCTTGTTGGTGTAGACGCCGGTGACCGCGCAGTGCGCCGCCTCGATGTCGTACGAGCCGGTGAAGACGCCGAAGAAGCCGGCGGGGAAGTGGGTCGGCTGGGCGGTGGCGTTGAAGGCGCCGTGGTCGGCGACGACCTTCACGCGCAGGCCCAGGATCCGCCCGTCCGCGGTCGCCGCCATCTCCCCGTGCATGTGGTAGTCGCGGGCGAAGGAGGTGCTCATCAGGTTCTCCGAGCGGTCCTCCACCCACTTGACCGGCTTGCCCGTGACGATGGAGCCGACGACCGCGCACACGTACCCGGGGTAGATGCCGACCTTGTTGCCGAAGCCGCCGCCGATGTCGGGGGAGATGATGCGGATCTTGTGCTCGGGGATGCCGGACACCATGGCGTAGAGGGTGCGGTGCGCGTGCGGGGCCTGGGTGGTGGACCACACGGTGAGCTTGCCGGTGACGGCGTCCATGTCGGCGACGGTGCCGCAGGTCTCCAGCGGGGCGGGGTGCACCCGGGGGTAGAGCATGTCCTGCGTGACGACGAGGTCGGCGCGGGCGAACACCTCGTCGGTGCGCTCCTTGTCGCCCGCGGACCAGTCGAAGACGTGGTTGTCGGTCTGGCCCTCCTTGTCGTCGCGGATCAGCGGCGCGTCGGGGTCGAGCGCCCGGCGGGCGTCGACGACGGGCGGCAGCGGGTCGTACTCGACGTCGATCAGCTCGAGGGCGTCGCGGGCCGCGTAGCGGTCCTCGGCGACGACGAAGGCGACCTCCTGCCCCTGGAAGCGCACCTTGTCGGTGGCGAGCACCGCCTGGGTGTCGTACGAAAGGGTCGGCATCCAGGCGAGTCCCAGCCCGGCCAGGGTCCGTCCGGTGATCACGGCCTTGACCTTCGGGTGCGCCTCGGCGGCGGAGGTGTCGACGGACACGATCCGCGCGTGCGCCAGCGGGCTGCGCAGGACGGCGCCGTGGAGCATGCCGGGCAACCGTACGTCGTCGACGTAGGTGCCGTGGCCGCGGACGAAGCGGGCGTCCTCCTTGCGCTTCATCCGCCCGAAGCCGACCGGCCGCTCCCCGGTGGTGGTCATGTCCGCACCTCCTCACGGCCGGAAGCCTCCTGCGCCGTCTCTTCGGCGGGTCGCGCGGTGCGGCCCCGCTCGGCGGCCCAGCGGATGGAGCGCACGATGTTCTCGTAGCCGGTGCAGCGGCACACCTGGCCGGAGATGGCCTCCCGGATGTCCTCCTCGGAGGGGTCGGGGTCGTGGTCGAGCAGCCAGCGGGCGGTCATCATCATGCCGGGGGTGCAGAAGCCGCACTGCAGTCCGTGGCAGGCGACGAACCCCTGCTGGACGGGGTCGAGTTCCGCCCCCTCGGCCAGGCCCTCGACGGTGCGGACCTCGTGGCCGTCGGCCATCACCGCCAGCACCGTGCAGGACTTGACGGGCTCGCCGTCCAGCCAGACGGCGCAGACCCCGCAGTTGGAGGTGTCGCAGCCCCAGTGGGTGCCGGTGAGGCCCAGCTCGTCGCGGAGGAAGTGCACGAGCAGCAGCCGGGGTTCGACGTCCCGGGTGTACCGCTCGCCGTTGACGGTGACCGTGATCTGCATGTCAGGCCTCCTGCCCGTGGGCGCGGGCGGCCGCGGCGCGCAGCGCCCGCACGGTGAGCTCGGCGGCGAGGTGCCGCTTGTAGTCGACGGGGCCGCGCTGGTCGGCGGAGGGGCGGCACTCCTCCCCCGCGATCCGGCCCGCCTCGGTGAACCGCTCCTCGCCCGGCGGTCCCCCGCGCAGGTACCGCTCGGCCTCCTCGGCGACGAACCGGGGCGCACCGACGGCGGTCAGCCCGATGCCCGCCTCGGTGACCACGCCCGCCGACAGTTCCAGGACCGCGGCCGCGGCGGCGACCGCCCAGTCACCGGCTCGGCGCTCCACCTTGCGGTAGGCGCTGGCGTGCGAGCGGATCGGCACCCTGATCTCCAGCAGCAGCTCCGCCTCGCCGAGGACGGTCTCGTACGGGCCGAGGAAGAACTCCCGCACCGGCACGGCCCGACGGCCGTCCGGCCCCTGGGCGACCAGGGTCGCGCGCAGCGCGCAGAACGCGGCGGACAGGTCCTCGGACGGATCGGCCTGGCACAGCGAGCCGCCGACCGTGCCGCGGTTGCGCACGAGCGGGTCGGCGATCATCCGCTCCGCGTCACGCAGGACGGGGAAGTGCTCGCCGACCACGGCCGAGGCCAGCAGGTCGGCGTGGCGGACCACGGCGCCGACGGCCAGCTCACCGCCGTCCACCCGGATGCGGGTCAGCTCGTCGAGGCCGTTGATGTCGATCAGCGCCTCCGGCTGGGCGAGCCGCAGCTTCATCATCGGCAGCAGGCTGTGCCCGCCCGCCACCACGCGGGCCTCGGGCCCGTACCGGATGAGCAGCTCGATGGCGTGGTCGACGCCGGTCGCCCGCGCGTACTGGAACGTGGCCGGAACCTGCATGGCGCCCTCCTGGATCCGGGCGTTCCCCCTGTGCGGCGATGCTGCGCCTCGCCGCCGCGCCGGGGCAATGGGCCGATAAGGCTTCACTTATCGGGGTGAAAGGGAGAAAATCGAAGGGTGACCGTGACGCAGCTCAGCACCTTCGTGCTGGTGGCCCGGCTCGGTTCGGTCACCGCCGCGGCGCGGACGCTGAACGTGAGCGAGTCCGCCGTGTCGCAGTCGCTCGGCGCGCTGCGCGCGCACTTCGGCGACCCCTTGATCCGGCGCGCGCCGGGCGGCGGGATGCGGCTCACCCCGGCGGGCGCGCGGCTGCTCCCCGTCGCCTCGCGCATGGTCGCGCTGAGCGCGGACGCGGAGGCCGCGGTGCGGGCGGCGCAGGGCGGGCCCGACGAGCTGCGCGTGGTGGCCGCGGGCACGCTCGCGGAGTTCGTGCTGCCGTCACTGACGGAGGCCTTCGCCGAACGGACGGGCCGCCGCATCGACACGTCCTTCGGCGTCGCCACGACAAGCGAGATGCGGGCGCTGGTGGAGCACCGCCTGGCCGACGTGGCGCTCGGCCCTGACCTGGGTGCGGTGCGCGGCGGGGGGCTGATCGGCGAGCCCGTCTTCCGCGCCCTGCTGGTCGCGGTGACCGGACCCCGGGCACCCCGGCCGGCGGGACCGCCGTCCCGCTGGACGTGGCTGGTCGACGCCTCCGGCACCGACCCCGGCGCCGACACGGGCCGCCTGCTGCGCAGGCTGCGGGTGCCGGAACCCCGCGTCCGGGTCTTCCCGCACCAGACCGCGGCCTGGGACGCCGCCGCGGAGGGCGCGGGCGTGGCGCCCGCGGTGGCGCACCTGGTCACCCCGCGCCTGCGGCGCGACGAGCTGCGCCTCCTCGACACCCCGGCCACCCCGGCGGACGCCACCTGGTACGCCACCGTCCTGCCCCCCGGCTTCCGCTCCCCCGCGACCGACGTCTTCCTCCACTTCCTCCACACCGCCGCCGCCACCCGCATCATGGG
>NZ_JARAVK010000029.1:0-54758 GCF_033792765.1 Streptomyces sp. PA03-6a
GTCCCACCCCCCTAAACGGTTGGCCCCCCACGACGTGCACCCCGGGTGCGCACACGAAGGAGCCGTCCCGTGCTGAAATCCGCCGTCAGAGCCCTCGCCGCGGCCCCCGCCGTCCTCGCGATGGCCGCCACCGCCGTCGTCGCCACCGGCGGCTCCGCGAGCGCCGCCGCCAACCCCGGCCCCGGCTTCCCCGCCCACTACGCCGCGCCCTACGTCGAGACCTGGAACTCGCCCTCGGCGATGACGAACGCCCGCAACGCGACGGGCCTGAAGTACTTCACCCTCGCCTTCGTCATCGACGGCGGCGGCTGCAACGCCATGTTCAACGGCGACACGCCCGTCACCGACGCCGGCTGGACCTCCGCGGTCAACTCCCTGCGGGCCGCCGGCGGCGACGTCATCGTCTCCTTCGGCGGTGCCTCCGGTACCGAGGTCGGACTCTCCTGTACGACCGTGTCCGCACTCAAGGCCCAGTACAAGAAGGTCGTCGACGCCCTCAACCTCACCCGCGTCGACCTGGACGTCGAGGGCAGCGCGATCGCCAACACCGCGGCGAACGACCGCCGCAACAAGGCGCTCGCCCAGCTCCAGCAGGAGTACGCGGCCGCCGGGCGCAAGCTCGACGTCCAGTACACCCTGCCGTCCATGCCGAACGGCCTGGACGACAACGGGACGAAGCTGCTCGCCAACGCCAAGAGCAACGGGCTGAACGTCAACCTCGTCAACATCATGACGATGGACTACTACGACGGGACCCGCGACATGGGCAAGGCGGCCACCGACGCCGCCACCGCCCTGCGCGGCCAGCTCGGCGCCATCTGGCCGGAGAAGTCCGACGCCCAGTTGTGGGCGATGGAGGGCAACACCCCGATGATCGGGGTCAACGACGACACCAGCGAGATCTTCACCACCGGCAACGCCAGCACGCTCGCAAACTTCGCCAAGTCCAAGGGCATCCAGGAGCTCGCCTTCTGGGCGCTCGGCCGCGACAAGGCCTGCGCCACCAACGGGCAGCTCTCCGACAGCTGCAGCGGCACCCCGCAGAGCGCCTGGCAGTTCTCCTCCGTCTTCAACACCGTGACCGGCGGCGGCACCACCCCGCCGCCCACCGGCTCCACCGGCCAGATCACCGGCCTCGGCGGCAAGTGCGTCGACATCGCCGCCGCGAGCAGCGCCAACGGCACCGCCGTCCAGATGTACGACTGCAACGGCACCACCGCGCAGCAGTGGACGGTGGGCACCGACGGCACGCTGCGCGCCCTCGGCAAGTGCATGGACCTCACCGCCGCCGGCACCGCCAACGGCACCAAGGTCCAGCTGTACGACTGCAACGGCACCGGCGCCCAGGTCTGGCAGCGCGGCAGCGGTGACACCCTGGTCAACCCCGCGTCCGGCAAGTGCCTGGACGTCACCGACAAGTCCACCGCCAACGGCGCCCGGCTGCAGATCTGGACCTGCGCCGGCGGCACCAACCAGCAGTTCCACCTCCCGGCCTGACGGCCCCACCGCCGCCGCCCGGCGCACCGCGCGACCGCGGTGCGCCGGGCGGCCGCATGCCAGGATCGGTGCGTGACCGACGACCAGGCACCCGTGACCGCCGACGCCCTCCGGGAGCGCATGCGCTCCGCGCCCGTCCTCGGCGGACCCCTCCCGTCCTTCGACCCCGCGACCGCCGGACCCGAACCCGGGCCGCTGTTCGCCCGCTGGCTGGCGTACGCCCTCGACGACGGCGTCCCGGAGCCGCACGTCATGACCCTCAGCACGGCGGACGCCGCCGGACGGCCCTCGGCACGGGTGCTCATGCTGCGCGGCGTCGACCTCGACCGTCCCGCCTTCGACTTCGCCTCGGACGCGGCCAGCCGCAAGGGCCGCGACCTGGCGGACCGCCCCCACGCCGCGCTCACCTGGTACTGGCCGAGGCACGGCCGGCAGATCCGGGTGACCGGGCCGGTCGAGACCCTGGACCGCGCCACCGCCCGCCGCGACTTCCTCGGCCGCCGTGAGGCCTCCCGGATCGCCGGCTTCACGGGCGTGATGAGCGCCCCGATGCAGGGGCGCGGCGCGTACGAGGAGGCCCGGCGCCGGGCCACCGGGCACGTCGCCGCCCACCCCGACGACGTGCCCGAGGGCCACACCGTCTACCGGCTCGTCGCCGACGAGGCCGAGTTCTGGCAGGCCGCCCCCGCCCAGGGCCACGTCCGCCTCCGCTACACCCGCGACCCCGCCGCCCCCGGCGGCTGGACACGGGGACTGCTCTGGCCCTGAGGCCTCACGGCAGGTGCCGCACCCCCAGCGGGCCGGAAGCGGTGCGGACGCGGGCGGCGTCCTGGCCCGGCGGGGCGCCGAACAGGCGGCGGTACTCGCGGTTGAACTGGGTGGGGCTGGCGTAGCCGACGACATGGCCGACGCCCGCGACGTCCTCGGGCCGGGCCACCAGGAGCGAGCGGGCCTCCTGGAGGCGGATGCGTTTCTGGAACTGCAGGGGGCTCATGGTCGTCACGGCGCGGAAGTGCCGGTGGAAGGCGGAGGGGCTCATGCCGGCGAGACGGGCGAGGTCCTCGATCCGCAGGGGCTCGGCGTAGTGGTCGCGAATCCAGTGGATGGCCCGGCTGACGTGGGACAGGCCGCTGTCGGCCAGCCCGATCTGACGGACCATGGCGCCGTGGGGGCCGGTGAGCAGCCGCCAGAGGATCTCCCGCTCGATCATCGGGGCGAGCACGGGGGCGTCCGCGGGGTGGTCGAGCAGCCGCAGCAGCCGCACGACGGCGTCGAGGAGGTCGGGTCCGGCCTCACCGGTCGCGATCGCGGGCGGGGCGGACGCGGCTCGGGCCCGGCGCCCGGGCGGTGCCTCCAGCAGCAGCGGGGCGATGGCGGCGGCGCGCAGGACCAGCCCCATGCCCAGCGCGGGGTGCCGCGGGCTCATGTCCACGTAGTGGCCGGTGACCGGCAGGACCGCGGTGACCACGAGGTACTGCCCCGCCCGGTAGTCGTGCACCTCCTCGCCGAGCAGCAGGCGCTTGCCGCCCCGGGCCATGACGACCAGCAGCGGTTCGGTCAGCGAGTAGTCGGGCGGGGCCGTCGCCACCCGCGAGAGCAGCAGCCCGTCGATGGGCGTCCGCAGGTCGGGCCGGGCGTGGGTCGAGATGAGGCCGCGGACCTCGTCCAGGAGGTCGGGAGGGGTGCGCACACCTCACCGAACCATCCCCTCCAGGGGCCCGGCAAGCCCGATCGGGGCGAAGTCGGCAGGATCGGGCAAGAGCCCGCGAGGATCGGTCTACCCCGCCGGAGCCGTCTCCCGTTGCATGGAGTGGACAGATTCCGACGCACAAGGGAGCACGTCCATGCCGCTCGACCACTACGTCACCCTCGGCCGATCGGGGCTGCGGGTCAGCCCGTTCGCGCTCGGCGCGATGACCTTCGGCGAGGACCCCGGCGGCGCCGGGTGCAGCGTCGAGGAGTCGGAGAAGATCCTGGCGACCTACCTGGACCGCGGCGGGAACTTCATCGACACCGCGAACTTCTACACCAACGGCCACTCGGAGCGGATCCTCGGCGACTGGTTCGCCGCCCACCCCGGACGGCGCGAGCACGTGGTGCTGGCGTCGAAGTTCTTCACCAACCTCTTCCCCGGCGACCCCAACGGCGGCGGCGCGGGCCGCGGTTCGATCGTCGCCCAGCTCGACGAGACCCTGCGCCGCCTGCGCACCGACCACCTGGACCTGTACTGGCTGCACAACTGGGACCGGCACACCCCGATCGAGGAGACGATGCGCACCCTCGACGACCTGGTGCGCGCGGGCAAGATCCGCTACATCGGCTTCTCCAACACCCCTGCCTGGCTGACCGCGCAGGCCCAGACCACCGCACTGCTGAAGGGCTGGACCCCGCTGATCGCGCTGCAGGTCGAGTACTCGCTGCTGGCCCGCACCGTGGAGGGCGAACTCGGCCCGCTCGCCCTCGACCAGGGCATGGCGCTCGTGCCGTGGAGCCCGCTGAAGAACGGCTTCCTGTCCGGCAAGTACCGGCGCGGCGGCGCGGTCGCCGACTCCGCCCGCACCTCGTTCGTGGGCGGTCCCGGGGAGGACGAGTACCCCGTGATCGAGGAGGTCGCCGCCGTCGCCGACGAGCTGGGGACCACCTCGGCGGCGGTGTCCCTGGCGTGGCTGCGCGCCCGCGAGGGCACCGTCGTGCCGATCGTCGGCGCGCGGCGTCTGGAGCACCTCGAGGACAACCTCGCGGGCCTGGAGACGGTCCTCGCCCCGGAGCACCTGCGGCGGCTGGACGAGGTGTCGGCCCCGGTGCTGGGCTATCCGGCGCCCCTGCACGGCGAGTTGCAGGCGATGCTGCAGTTCGCGGGCACCACGGTCGACGGCCGGGCGTCCACGGTGTACCCGCCGCTGCTGCAGAGCGACGTCCGCTACTGAACCGCCCGCGGCGCCCGGCCCGGGTCCGGCCCGGGTCCGGTCCGGGGTCGGTCCGGGGCTGGTCCTGGGGCCGCCGTCATCCCTGAGGAGGACGCGGCGCACGGGGGTGCCCGTCCAGCGCAGGACGGCGGAATGGGACCGTGCGCCGATGCCGTCCGGGCGTGCCGTCTGATGGGGTGGACCGCGTGCACTGGAACGACTCGCGGCTCGGCGCCGAGCTGCGCACCGTGACCGCCGCCGCCCGGCGGCGCGCCACGAGGGACGGGGACCGGCAGGTCGACACCGCGCACCTCCTGCACTCCCTCCTCGAGGCCGACCCGCGGGCGCGGGAAACCGTGGAGGGAGCGGACGGTGCGGCGGGCGCGGCCGGTACGACGGGTGCCGCCGGCGGCCGGCGGGTGGCGCGCGTCCTCGGCTACCTCGCGCAGCGCAGCATCGGCTACGGCATCGCCTGGCGGGACGCGGTCGAGGACCCGGGCGCCGGAAGCGTGCTCACCGCCGTCGTCGCACCCGGCTGGAGCCCGGCCGCCGCCGCGGCCCTGCGTGCGGCCGCCGTCCGCGCCGGGGAGCGGGGCGCGCCGCGGGCCGACGGGACCGACCTGCTCGCTGCGCTCGTCGCCGACCGGGGGAGCCGGGCGGCGCAGGTGCTGAGGTCGGCGGGGGTCGAACCGGAGGTCCTGGCCGGGCGCCCGCGCCCGCCACGTACCGAGGGCGACAGTCGCCACAGGGATGACGGTCCTGTCGCGAGCTGACATCATGGCCCGATGCATGTGTCTCAGGGGAGGAACGCCGGGCTCTGGCTCGCGCTGGTGTCCGCGTTCGCGTTCGGCGGTTCGGGGGTGGCGGCCAAGCCGCTGATCGAGGCGGGGCTCGACCCGCTGCACGTGGTGTGGTTGCGCGTCACCGGTGCCACACTCGTCATGCTCCCCGTGGTGCTGCGGCACCGGGCGCTCCTGCTGCGCCGCCCCGGTCTGCTGCTCGGCTTCGGCCTGCTCGGCGTCGCCGGCGTCCAGACGCTCTACTTCGCGGCGATCTCCCGCATCCCGGTCGGCGTCGCGATCCTCGTGGAGTTCCTCGGCCCCGCGCTGCTGCTCGGCTGGGTGCGCTTCGTCCAGCGCAAGGCGGTCAGCAAGGCCGCGGCGATCGGTGTCGTGCTCGCCGTCGGCGGCATGGCCGCGGTGGTCGAGGTGTGGTCCGGGCTCGCCTTCGACCCGCTGGGCCTGGCGCTCGCCTTCGGCGCCGCCTGCTGCCAGGTCAGCTACTTCGTCCTGGCCGACCACGGCAGCGAGGGCGACGACGCGCCGGACCCGGTCGCCGTCATCGCCTACGGCCTGGCCATCGGCGCCGTCGTGCTCACCGCGGTCTCCCGCCCCTGGTCGATGGACTGGTCGGTGCTCACCCGGCAGGCGGCCCTGGGCGAGACCGACGTGCCGGCGGTCCTGCTCGTCGGCTGGGTCGTGCTGGTGGCCACCGTGCTCGCCTACCTGACCGGTGTGGTCGCCGTACGACGGCTGTCGCCGCAGGTGGCCGGAGTCGTGGCCTGCCTGGAGGCGGTGGTCGGCACCGTCTTCGCGTGGGTGCTGCTGGGCGAGCACCTCGCCCTGCCGCAGATCATCGGCGGAACGCTCGTACTGGCGGGCGCCTTCGTCGCCCAGACCGCCAAGAAGCAGGGCACGACCACGGTCGTCGCCTCCGGCACCCCGGCCGCCGCGGAGGCCGCCGCTTCCGCGACGCAACCCGCGTAACGCTCCCGCCGGCCGCGGCGCCGGCCCTGCGGGGGTCTCGTCGTCTCGGCCGCGCACCGCTGCGGAGGACCGACACGACCGTCCGGGACACCTGCGCGGCCTGTGTCGCCCCCCGCCCTCGTCGCTACGCGCGCCGGCCCCTTGGCCATGTCGTCACATGCCCGCCTGCCCCCGCGACGTCTGGTACAGCACTCCCCCAGCCTTCGGCCGGGAGTGCCCCCACGCTGCGTTGTCGAATCGTCCGAGTGGCCCACTACGAGGACGACTCTCCGCCTTGCGATGCACCGCACCTGGGGGCACCTCCCAGCGAAGCTGGGGGAGCTCCATTGACGACACGGCCTAGGCCCGGCCACGTCGCATGGGGCGCGGGGGTGTTCCACCCGCCGCCGGGCCGCCGGGTCCGGCGCCGGCGGTGGCGCTGGTCCGCGCGCCGCGGACGGCGTCGGCACGGCGTGGTCCGCTGGAGTCACCGGTAGTCGATGGGTGCTCGTCGTCGCGGCCACGCGCCGCGGGCGGCCGGGGCGTTCCGCCTGTGGGGGTCCGGCACCGGCGGTCGCGTTGGTCCGCGTGACGCGCGCTGGTGTCGGTGGCGCGGCCCCGCTGGGGCGGCGGTCGCGGCCGCCCCGGCACAGCGTGATCGTCCCCGTCCGGTTCGCCATGCGCGCTGCCCCGCCCGCCGGGTCCGGTAGCGGCGGTCGCGCTTGTCGGTTCGTCCGCGGCTGTCGGCCGCGGGCCGTGGAGAGCGTCGGTTCCGGCGTTCCGCGCCAGGGTCACCGACCCGCCACGCCGGGCCGCAGCGGTCGTGGTGCCCCCGGTGCCGTGCGCCGACGGCGCCCCCCGTCCGTGCATCTCCGGCCGCGCTTCCGCAATCACCCCTACAACCATTCCTCCCCACGGCGTGTCAAAGACCGTGCCGGAGAAGGAAACGGGCTCTTTCCGGACACCCCCGCACCGCCCGGTCGTCCTGAGCGAAGGAGCCGCTCATGCGCAAGAACCGCTCGGCTGCGGTCACCGCGGCATCATTTCTCCTCATCACGGGCGCGGCCATCGCCACCGCGCCCGCCTCCGTCGCCGGGACCCCCGGCGGCACCCATGCAAGTGACCGCAACCGGGACTTCAACGGCGACGGGTACGAGGACGTGCTGACCGGCGCGCCCGGCGCCACCGTGGGCGGGCGTTCCGGCGCCGGTGCCGTCACCGTGCAGTACGGCGGGCCCAAGGGGGTCACCACCAGCGCCAAGGTCTTCAGCCAGAACACCTCCGGCGTGCCCGGCGCCGCCGAGACCGGCGACGCCTTCGGCCAGGCCGTGGCCAGCGGGGACCTCGACGGGGACGGGTACGACGACGCCGTCGTCGGCATCCCCGGCGAGGACCTGGGCGGCGTCGGCGCCGACGCGGGCGGCATCGTGGTCCTGTGGGGCTCGGCGAAGGGGCTGTCCGGCGCCGCGAGCGACTGGCTGCAGTCCGTCAGCGCCATGAAGGGCGACCGGTTCGGCAGCGCCCTGGCCGCCGGGCACTTCACCACCTACGTCCCGGGTGACCTGCTCGCCGTGATCGACAAGGTGGGGCTGTCGATCTTCCAGTACGAGTCCGTGCCGCAGGCCGCCGCCCGCAAGGGCGGGGACGCGGGGACCTTCACGCCCTTCAAGGACCGGCGGCGCACGCCGCTCGCCCGGCAGGCGGAAGGGCCCGGCATCGCGCCCACCTCGCTGACGACCGGCGACTACGACGACAACGGCCTGGCCGACCTCGTGGTCTCCGGCCTCAGCCTGGGCGACGAGCCGGGCTACGGCTGGTCGTACGTCCTCCTCAGCGACGACATCGATCCGCTGCCCGTCACCGCCCTGCGCGGCGGCCCCGTCGTCGCCTCCGGCGACGTCAACGGCGACGGCTTCGACGACCTGGTCACCGGGGAGCCGCACAGCCCCGACGACGGCGGCGCGTCGGTGACCGGCGGCATGGTCGGCGTCTACTACGGCAGTCCGGACGGGCCGGTCGGGCAGGAGGGTCCGGGGAGCCCGCCCGTGTGGTGGACCCAGGACAACGCCGGAGTGCCGGGTGTCTCGGAGCGCGGTGACGGCTTCGGCTCGGACCTCTCCGTCGGGGACGTCAACCGCGACGGGTACGCGGACGTCGCGATCGGCGCCTCGGGCGAGGACATCGGCAGCGTCGCCGACGCCGGAGCCGTGTGGGTGCTGCGCGGTTCGGCCGGGGGCCTGACCACCGCCGGTGTCCTGGACGTCAGCCAGAACACCGCGGGCGTCCCGGGCGCCGCCGAGAAGGCCGACAAGTTCGGCGCCCAGGTCTCCTTCACCGACCCCAACCGCGACGGCTACTTCGGTCTGCTCGTCGCGGCCCCGGGCGAGAACACCAACGACGGCGTGGTGTGGGTGTTCTCGGCGGGCGCCGGCGGCCTCAAGCTGCCGGGGAGCTGGACGTACGGCGGCGGTTCGCTCGGCGCCCCGTCGCAGAACGCCCGGTTCGGCGCGGCGATCGACGACTAACCGCGCTGCCCGAGGCGGCGCAACTGCTGGGTCCGGGCGGCGTCGTCGCCCGGACCGTCGCGCTCGGCCAGCAGCCCGCTCACCCGCCACTGGGTCTCGCGCGGGCGGTTCCCGCCGAACTTGAACTTGGCGCGCACGTCGGTGACCTCCAGCCGCAGCCCGCGGATCCCGGGCAGCATCCGGCCGAACGGCGCCTGGCCGGGGACGACGGGGGCGTGGTCGCCGCGCGGCTGGAAGTGGGCGAGCTGCCGGTGTAGGAGGTCCGCCTTCTCCTGCGGGTCGTCCACGAGGTGGGCCACGCAGAGCAGTTGCACGGCGGCGTAGTAGCTGGTGGGCGTCCCGTGCTCGGGCGGGGTGCCCTCGGGGGCGTGCCAGGGGCCGGGGATGAAGGTGTAGTCGTCGACGACGCTGAGCGTCACCCGGGGGTGGGCCTCGATCGCGGCCCACAGCGGGTTCGGCCGGGCGAGGTGGGTGACCGCCTCGCGCCGTCCGGCGTCGTAGGCGAAGTGCAGCGGCTGGACGAACGGGGGCTCGCCGCCCAGGCCGTTGACCGCGAGCTGGCCGAAGTCGTGCGCGGCCAGCCAGTCCTGCCACTCGGCCTCGTCGAGGGCGGCGTCCCAGGGGTGGACGAGCATGCGCGGGGCTCCTTTCAGCGCGCGGTGAGGTAGCCGGGGACGGCGATCGACGGGTCGAGGTCGTCGGCGGGTTCGGGCGTCCCGTAGAAGCGGGTCACCGGCAGCACGCCCGTCCAGTGGGGGAGCGCCAGGTCCTCGGGGTCGTCGCCGGGGCCGCCGGTGCGCACCTTGGCCGAGACCTCGTGCAGGTCGAGGGCGATGACGGCGGTGGCGGCCAGTTCCCTGGCGTTGGCGGGGCGGGAGTCGGCGGCGCGGCCGGGCACGATGTGGTCGACGAGGGCGTCCAGGGCCGCGGAGCGCTCGGCGGGGTCGGTGACCTGGCGGGCCACGCCGTGCACCACCACCGAGCGGTAGTTGATCGAGTGGTGGAAGGCGGACCGGGCCAGCACGAGCCCGTCCAGGTGCGTCACGGTCAGGCAGACCGGGAGCCCGGTGTCCTCGCCGGCGCCGCGCAGCGGACGGGAGCCGGTGGAGCCGTGCACGTAGAGCCGCTCGCCGACGCGGGCGTAGAGGGTCGGCAGCACGACCGGTGCCCCGTCGCGGACGAAGCCGAGGTGGCAGAGGTAGTCCGCGTCGAGGATCGCGTGCACCAGGTCGCGATCGTACGAGGCACGCTCGCGGCTGCGGGTCGGGACCGTGCGGTCGGTGGCAGCGTACGCATCGGCAGCGGAGGGCGTGGCGGACATGGCGCGATCCTTTGCACTAGTGCATAATGCCTTTTGTGCTAGGAGAGTACACGTTCACCGGCCGGGGTGCAGCGGACATCGCGGCGAGCGTCGAACGGGCCATCGGGGAGGGCGCGCTGGCGCCCGGCGCCGCGCTGCCGCCGCTGCGGGAGCTCGCCGCGGAACTCGGCGTCAACCCCAACACCGTCGCCGCCGCCTACCGTCTGCTGCGCGACCGCGGCGTCATCGAGACGGCGGGCCGGCGCGGCAGCCGGGTGCGCAGGCGTCCGGCGACCACCGCGCGGGACGAGATCCGCCTGGAGGTGCCGCCCGGGGTGCGGGACCTGTCCACGGGCAACCCGGACCCCGCCCTGCTGCCCCCGCTCGGGGAGGCAATGGCCGAGGCTGCCGCCCGCAACGCGCGGCAGCCCACGCTGTACGGGCGGTCCCCGGTCGAGGAGGAGCTCGCCGCGCTCGCGCGTGCGGCCTTCGACGCCGACGGGGTGCCGCCCGGCCCGGTCGGCCTCACCTCCGGTTCGCTCGACGCCATGGAGCGCGCGCTCACCGCCCACCTGCGGCCGGGGGACGCGGTGGCCGTGGAGGACCCCGGCTGGGGCAGCGTCTTCGATCTCGTCCCCGCCCTGGGGCTGCGCGCGGTCCCGGTCGGCGTGGACGACGACGGCCCGCTGCCGCACGACGTGGACGCCGCCCTGCGGCAGGGCGCGCGGGCGCTGATCGTCACCGACCGCGGCCAGAACCCGACCGGGGCCACGCTCTCCGCGGCGCGCGCCGGCGAACTGCGCGCCGTCCTGAGCGGCCACCCGCAGGTGCTCGTCATCGACGACGACCATGTGAACGGCCTGACCGAGCTGCCGCTGCACCCGCTCGCCGGGAGCACCCCGCACTGGATGCTGGTCCGCTCGACCGCCAAGGCCTACGGCCCCGACCTGCGCCTGGCCGTCCTCACCGGCGACCCGGTCACGCTCGACCGGGTCCGCGGCCGCTACCGGCTCGGGCCCGGCTGGGTCAGCCATCTGCTGCAGCACACCGTCGCCCACCTCTGGCGCACCGGAGCGGTCGACGTTCCGGTCGTCTCCGCCGCCTACGCCGCGCGCCGCGACGCTCTGGTGCGGGCGCTGGCCGACCGCGGCGTCCCGGCGCACGGCCGCAGCGGCATGAACGTCTGGGTCCCGGTGCCCGACGAGACCGGGGCGGTCGCCCGGCTCCTGCAGGCGGGCTGGGCGGTCGCGCCCGGCGCGCGCTTCCGCCTGGACTCCCCGCCGGGCATCCGCATCACCGTCTCCCCGGTCGCGGCGGACGAGGTCCCGGCCCTTGCCGACGCCGTCGCCGCCGCCGTCCGGCCGCACCGCGCCGGGCGCTTCGGCTGACGGGGCGCGGGCCGGAGGGGATCAGGCCGCCGGACGGCGCTGGGTCAGCGCCGCGCCGGCGAGCACGACGAGGGCGCCGACCGGCTCGTTCCACGTCAGGTGCTCGTCCAGCAGGGCGACACCGGCAGCGGTCGCGATGACCGGGATCAGGTAGGTGACCATCGTGGCGATGGTCGGGCCCTTCTCCGCGACGATCCCGTACTGCAGGAGGAAGGCGATCCCGGTGCCCAGCGCGCCCAGCGCCACGACCGACAGCGTCGGCCAGAGCGGGAACGAGCCGGGCGTGGAGGTGAACAGCGGGGTCAGCACGGCCAGTTGGACGGTGCCGAGCAGCAGCTGCGCGGAGGACATCGACAGCGCCGAGTTGCCGCTGCCGCTCAGGGTGCGGCGCACGTAGATCCACCCCACCGCGTAGCTCGCGGAGGCGCCCAGGGCCATCGCGGTGCCCGCCGGGTCCGTCCCGGAGAAGCCCTGCCAGGCGCCGAGGACGGTCAGCACGCCGACGAAGCCGATGCCGACCCCCGCGACCCGCTGCCGGGTCGGCTTGTCGTCCGAGAGCGCCACCACCGACAGCACCATGCTCCACAGCGGGGTCGTGGCGTTGCAGATCCCCGCGAGCGTGGAGGGGATGGTGAGCTCCGCGTACGCGAAGAGCGTGAACGGCAGCGTGTTCAGCAGCAGAGCGGCGACCGCCATGTGCCCCCAGGTGCGGGCGCCGCGCGGCATCCGTTCGCGCTTCACGGCGAAGGCGGCGGCCAGCACGGCGGTGCCGAAGACCATGCGGCCGAGCGCGACCTGCAGCGGGGCGTACGCCTCGGTGCCCACCTTGATGAACAGGAAGCTGAAGCCCCAGATGAGCGCGAGCACGGCCCAGCTGACGCGCCAGTCCACCACGGGGCGGCCACGGCGGCCGGGTGGCGGGTGCTGGGTGCGCTCATGGCCATCACCATGACGGATTGAACCTCTTAGGACAAGCGAGAAAACCTGTCGGTGATCACGTAGTGTTGCTTACATGTTGAACCTCGAGCGCCTGCGCATCCTGCATGCGATCTCCACCTATGGCTCGGTGAGCGCCGCGGCGGACGTCCTGCACGTGACGACCTCGGCCGTCTCCCAGCAGATGGGCAAGCTCGAACGCGAGACGGGGCAGACGCTGCTGGCCAAGAACGGCCGCGGGGTCCGCCTCACCGACGCCGGCCGGCTGCTGTCCGGGCACGCCGACCGCATCCTCTCCCTCGTCGAGCTTGCCCACTCCGACCTGGAGGCGCACCGCGGCGCCGCGGTCGGCGAGCTGCGCATGGGGGCCTTCCCCACCGCGGTGCGCGGCCTGTTCCCGCAGGCGCTCGCGGCGACGCGGCACGACCACCCCAAGCTGCGCGCGATGGTCCACGAGATGGAGCCCCAGGACGCGCTGGCCCGGCTCGTCCGCGGCGACATCGACCTCGCGGTCGTCCTCGACTGGTACAACAAGCCGCTGTCGCTGCCCGGGGGCCTGGCCAAGGAGCCGCTGCTCGACGACCTCGCCGACGTGGTCGTCCCCGAGGGCCACCCCCTGGCGGGCCGCGACGAGGTCGACCTCGGCGAACTCGCCGACGACGACTGGATCGCCTGGCCGGACGGCGGCTTCTGCCACGAGTGGCTGCTGTTCACCCTGCGCGGCAAGGGTGTGGAACCGCGCATCGCCCACCACGCCGAGGAGCACCCCACGGTGCTGGCCCTCGTCGCCGCCGGCCTGGGCGTCGCCGTCGTCCCGCGCCTCGGGCGCGGCCCCCTCCCGGCCGGGGTCCGCGCGATCCGCGTGCGCCACACCATGAAGCGCCACATCTACGCCGTCTGGCGCTCCGACGCCGACCGCCGCCCCGCCATCCGCGCCGCCGTCGAGGCCCTGCGCCGGGCGGGCGAGGACGTGGCGGCCGCCGAGGGCTGATCGCGTTCGGGGCCGCCGCGCGTGCGCTAGCCGAGCCCCGGCATCTTGCGGAAGTCCCAGGAGACGACGGAGTCCGGGGTCAGGCGCAGCCACGCGTGGCGACCGTCGTGGGGCATGGACTCCAGGCCGAAGTTCTTGGCGGCGAACAGCCGCTCGACGGCCTCCAGGTCCGGGTGGGGCTCGCCGGTGCGGGGCGCCTCGCCGACGAACTCGAGGGTGCCGGAGAGCTCGACGCCGCGCAGTTCGCCGTACTCCGTGCCGTCGTCCACGACGACCGCGACCCGCGGATCACGCCGCAGGTCGGCCCAGCGGCGGCTGCGGACGATCGAGTACAGCCACAGGGACGTCCCGTCCCAGACGAACCACAGCGCGCCCACGTGCGGGCGGCCGTCGGGCGAGACGGTCGCGACGCGGCAGGTGCGCTGCGCGCCGAGGAAGGCGTCGGCCTCCTGCGGGGTCATCATGATCCGGCGCCCGCGCCGCTGTGCGACGGCCATGTGCGTCCCCCACTTCCCTGCCTGACGACTCGTCAGATACGGTCGCTCGGGACGACGGTAAGGCAGCCGCGCACGAGGGGGCAAGCATGACGGACGGCAACCGGGACCGCAGGCTCGACGCGCTCCTGACCCCCCGGTCCACCGCGGTGCTCACCGTCGAGTGCCAGCGCGGGGTGGTCGGTCCGGACGGCGCGCTGCCGGAACTCGCGGCCGCCGTACGGGCCTCGGGGGCGCTGGACGCCACCGCGCGGCTGGTCACCGCGGCCCACGCGGCGGGCGCCACCGTGGTGCACGCCGTCGCCGAACGCCGCGCCGACGGCCGCGGGTCCAGCCGCAACGCGCGGATCTTCCGCGCCGCCGAGCGGCTGCCCGTCCTGCAGCTCGCGGGTACACCGGCGGTCGAGGTCGCCGAGGAGATAGCGGTCGGTGCCGGCGACTTCGTCGTGCGACGGCTGCACGGGCTGTCGCCGGTCGCCGGCACCGGCCTCGACGCCGTGCTGCGCAACCTGGGCGTGCGCACGGTCGTCGTCACCGGGGTGTCGGCCAACGTGGCCGTTCCCAACGCCGTCTTCGACGCGGTCAACCTCGGCTACCAGGCGGTCGTGCCCGCGGACGCCATCGCCGGGGTGCCGCAGTCGTACACCGCGGACATGGTCCGGCACACCCTCGCGCTCGTCGCCACGGTCACCACCGCCGACGAGGTCATCGGCAGCTGGAAACGGTCCGGGCCGGGCCCGGGGGGCTCAGGCCAGGGCCACTGAGTCCCCCTCCACCTTGATGTTCGCCGCCGGCAGCGGCTGGGTCGCCGGGCCGTTGGCCACGCTGCCGTCCTTGATGCTGAACTTGCTGCCGTGGCATGGGCAGTTGATCGTGCCGCCCGCGATCTCGTTGACGGCGCAGCCCTGATGGGTGCAGATCGCCGAGAACGCCTTGAACGAGCCCGCCTCGGGCTGGCAGACGACGACCTTCTTGTCCGCGAAGATCTTGCCGCCGCCGACCGGGATGTCCGAGGTCTTGGCCAGCGCCGCCTCGGCCCCGCCGCCGGCGGGCGCCGACCCCCCGGTCCCCTGGTCGCCGCCCTGCGGGGGCGCGGCAGGGCTGTAGGCGCCCGCGGAGTCGTTGGAGTCACCGCACGCGGCCAGCGCGGCCGCGAGCCCCGCCGCACCCACCCCGGCGACCACGGCGCGGCGGGTCGGAGCTCCTGCGGTGCCAGTCGTCTCGGCCATGCGTCACACATCCTGTTGCCTCGTCCGTTCCGGACCGCCAGCCGGGGCCCGGGAGCGTCGGTCACGCCCTGCCCTGTCGTACGGACGAGATGGGTGAGCCGTTCAACCATCCCAGGGAAATCTCACGTGCGGCCGCATGTCCGCGCGAAGCGCCGAGGCTAGTAGTGCGTGCTGACGAAGACGTTGATCCATCGATCGATGTCCCCAAGGCGGCCCACCACTGCTCCGCCCACCAAACCCTCCGGGTGCCGGAACCACGGCGCGGCGTGGCCGTGGGACACCAATCACTAGGATGCGTCCATGGAGGAAGTGACCGGGATCCGCTACGTCACGCCGTTGCGTGAGGGCGGATCGGTTCCCGGGGTCGTCGAGGCCGACGACCTGGGGACCTACGTGGTGAAGTTCGTGGGCGCCGCACAGGGGCGCAAGGCGCTGGTCGCGGAGGTGATCGCGGGGGAGCTGGCCCGGCGGCTGGGGATGCGGGTGCCGGTGCTGGTGCGGTTCCAGTTCGACCCGGTGATCGGGCTCGGCGAGCCGGACCAGGAGATCCAGGACCTGCTGAAGGCCAGCGGCGGCCTCAACCTCGGCATGGACTTCCTCCCCGGTGCGCTCGGCTTCGACCCGCTGGTCTTCGAGGTGGAGTCCGGCGAGGCGGGCCGGATCGTGTGGTTCGACGCCCTCGTGGGCAACGTCGACCGCTCGTGGCGCAACCCGAACATGCTGGTCTGGCACCAGGACCTCTGGCTGATCGACCACGGCGCCTCGCTGATCTTCCACCACAACTGGAAGGGCGCAGACCAGGCCGCGGACAAGCCGTACGACGCCGCCGACCACGCCCTCGCCCGCTTCGCCCCGGACGTCGAGGCCGCCGCCCGCGACCTCGCCCCGCGGGTGGACGAGGCGCTGCTGCGCGAGGTCACCGCCCAGGTCCCCGACGAGTGGCTGGTGGACGAGCCCGGGTTCGCCGGCCCGGACGAGGTGCGGCGCGCGTACGAGCGGGTGCTGCTGGCGCGCGCCGGCTCGGTGGGGGAGCGGATCACCCTCGCCCCGAAGCAGCAGGAGAAGCAGGCGCCGCCGGAGTGGCTGCGCACCTGGGTCGAGGGGAAGGCCGCCAAGTGAGCACGGCGAGCGGGCGCGATGTGTTCGAGTACGCCCTGGTGCGCGTGATGCCGCGGATCGAGCGCGGCGAGCTGATCAACGCGGGTGTGCTGGTCTACTGCCGTGCCAAGTCCTTCGTGGGCGCCCGGGTCCACCTGGACGAGACCCGGCTGCGCTGCCTCGACCCCGACGTGGACGTCGCCGGCGTACGGGCGGCGCTGCGCGGCTACGAGGGCATCTGCGCGGGCGGCGAGCGGGCCGGGCAGGCGGCGGAGGACGATCCGGGGCGCCGCTTCCGGTGGCTGACGGCGCCGCGCAGCACCATCGTGCAGCCGGGCCCGATCCACACCGGGCTGACCGAGGACCCGCAGGCCGAGGTGGACCGTCTGCTGGATCTTCTGGTGCGCTGAGCCACATCGGCGCGGTGGGCGTTGACACAGGGTCACTGCGCTCCTACGGTTTCGGCTACGGGACGTACTAAGCGGTCGCTCACCTGCGCGACCGCTCCCCACAGGGCTGAGGAGAGCAGATGTCGACCACCGAGCAGCGCGTAGCGATCGTGACAGGGGCGGCGCGCGGCATCGGCGCCGCCACCGCCGTGCGCCTGGCCGCGGAGGGCCGCGCCGTGGCCGTGCTGGACCTCGACGAGACCGCGTGCAAGGACACCGTCGAGCAGATCACCAAGGCGGGCGGCCGGGCCGTCGCCATCGGCGCCGACGTCTCCGACGAGGAGCAGGTCGCGGCCGCGGTCGCGCGCGTCGCCGCGGAACTCGGGGCGCCGACGATCCTCGTCAACAACGCGGGCGTGCTCCGCGACAACCTGCTGTTCAAGATGAGCGCGTCCGACTGGGACACGGTCATGAACGTGCACCTGCGCGGCGCCTTCCTGATGACCCGCGCCGTCCAGAAGCACATGGTGGACGCGAACTTCGGCCGCGTGGTCAACCTGTCCTCGTCCTCCGCCCTCGGCAACCGCGGCCAGGCCAACTACTCCGCCGCCAAGGCGGGCCTGCAGGGCTTCACCAAGACCCTCGCGCACGAGCTCGGCAAGTTCGGCGTCACGGCCAACGCCGTCGCCCCCGGCTTCATCGCCACCGACATGACGGCCGCCACCGCCGCCCGCATCGGCATGGGATTCGAGGAGTTCCAGGCCGCGGCCGCCACCCAGATCCCCGTCCAGCGCGTCGGCAACCCCGACGACGTCGCCAACGCCATCGCCTTCTTCACCGGCGACGACGCGGGCTTCGTCTCCGGCCAGGTGCTGTACGTGGCCGGCGGACCGCTCGACTGAACCGCGACAGGAGACCCGCATCATGAGCAACCAGCCCGACAGCGGACGCGTCGCGATCGTCACCGGCGCCAGCCGCGGCATCGGCTACGGCATCGCCGAGGCGCTCGTCGCCCGCGGCGACCGCGTCGTCATCACCGGCCGCAACGAGGAGGCGCTGAAGGAGGCCGTCGAACGGCTCGGCGCCGACCGGGCCCTCGGCGTGGCCGGCAAGGCCCACGACGAGGCGCACCAGGCCGAGGTCGTCGAGCGGACGATGGAGGCCTTCGGCCGCGTCGACTACCTCGCCAACAACGCCGGTACGAACCCGGTCTTCGGCCCGCTCGCCGAGCTCGACCTCGGCGTCGCCCGCAAGGTCTTCGAGACCAACGTCATCTCCGCGCTCGGCTTCGCCCAGCAGACGTACAAGGCGTGGATGAAGGAGAACGGCGGCGCGATCGTCAACATCGCCTCCGTGGCGGGCATCAGCGCCTCCCCCTTCATCGGCGCGTACGGCATGAGCAAGGCCGCGATGGTCAACCTCACGCTGCAGCTCGCCTCCGAGATGGCGCCCGGCGTCCGTGCCAACGCCATCGCCCCCGCGGTCGTCAAGACCAGGTTCGCCTCCGCCCTCTACGAGGGCCGCGAGGAGCAGGCCGCGGCCGCCTACCCGCTGGGGCGGCTCGGTGTGCCCGAGGACATCGGCGGCGCCGCCGCCTTCCTGCTCTCGGACGCGGCGGCCTGGATCACCGGCCAGACCCTGGTCGTGGACGGCGGCATCTTCCTCAACGCCAGCGTCGGCGCCTGAGGCCCGCGTTCGTCCGCACTCCGACGTGCACGGTCCCTGGTGCCGGCCACCGCTGCGGCGGCCGGCACCAGGGACCCGCCCGTAGCCGAGGGACCGTGGAGGCCTTCGCCGGCCTGGCTGCTGGGCGGGGACGTGCCCGTCCTGCCGGTGCCCGGGGTGAGCGGCGTCGTGCAGCTCGACGAACTCCTGGCGGCGGCCGACCCGGACCTCGAAAGCAGTTGCAGGCCCGGCTGCACGCGGCCTGACACCCGGCCGGGCGGATTGTCGGTGCGGAACGGTACGTTCGTCCCCAGTAACGGATCGCGTACCGGAGGTTCCCGACGTGCCCATCACGCTGCCCGAGTCCTGGCAGGCCGTCCTCGGTGAGGAGCTGGAGAAGCCCTACTTCACCCAGCTCACCGAGTTCGTGGAGGAGGAGCGCGGGAAGCACAAGGTCTTCCCGCCGCGCGAGCAGGTCTTCGCGGCCCTGGAGGCCACGCCCTACGACAAGGTGAAGGTGCTGGTCCTCGGCCAGGACCCGTACCACGGCGAGGGTCAGGGGCACGGGCTGTGCTTCTCGGTGCAGCCGGGTGTCAAGACCCCGCCCTCCCTGCGGAACATCTTCAAGGAGATGAAGGAGGAGTACGGCTACCCGATCCCGGACAACGGCTACCTGATGCCGTGGGCGGAGCAGGGCGTGCTGCTGCTCAACGCGGTGCTGACGGTGCGCGAGGCCGAGGCCAACTCGCACAAGGGCAAGGGCTGGGAGAAGTTCACCGACGCGGTCATCAAGGCCGTCGCGTCCCGGCCCGACCCGGCGGTCTTCGTCCTGTGGGGCAACTACGCCAAGAAGAAGCTGCCGCTGATTGACACCGAGCGGCACGCGGTCGTCCAGGGCGCCCACCCGTCGCCGCTGTCGGCCAAGCTCTTCCTCGGCAGCCGTCCCTTCACCCAGATCGACGAGGCGCTCAAGGCACAGGGCCACGACCCGGTGGACTGGCGCATCCCGGACCTGGGCCGGTGAGTTCGTGCCCGGGCCGGGCGACGCACGGGGGTCGTCGCCGGGCCCGGGCCCAGGGGGACGTCGATGGCGTGCGCCGCGACGAGTTGCCGCACCGGGCGCCGGGGTGAGACGTCAGTCGCCGGTGACCCCGTCGATGCGTTCGCGGATCAGGTCGGCGTGGCCGTTGTGGCGGGCGTACTCCTCGATCATGTGGACGTAGATCCAGCGCAGGGAGATTTCGTGCTTGCCGCGGCGCAGCCCGGTGTCGTCGAGCGAGCGGTGGCGGGTCAGCTCGCGGGCGTGCGCGATCTCGGCGCGCCAGGTGGCGAACGCCTCGGCGGTGTCGGCCTGGGCGAGGTCGTGGAACTCGCCGTCGGGGTCCTCCTCGGTGAGGTAGAGCGGGGGCACGTCCTCTCCGGCGAGCACGGTGCGGAACCAGCCCCGTTCGACCCCCGCCATGTGCCGGACCAGGCCGAGCAGGGTGAGGTCGGAGGGGGGCGCGCTGGGGGTGCGCAGCTGTTCGTCGTCCAGGCCGGCGCACTTCATCGCGAGGGTGTCGCGGTGGAAGTCCAGCCAGCTCTCCAGCATGGTGCGCTCGTCGGCGATGTAGGGCGGGTCGGTGCGCTCCGGTGTCGTCGTCATGGCCGCCATGATGGCGGGGGCCTCTGACAGCGTCGACGCATCAACCGGCCGAGCTGCCGCAGTCGCCGCCGAGCATCCCGCGCAGCAGGTCGGCCGCGCCCGCCCGCAACTCGGCCTCGGGTGGGGGCGACACGGACCCGGCGCCCGCGACGGAGTGGAAGAGGACGCCGTCGCACCACGCGATGAGCGACCGCGCGTGACGCTCCGGCTCGGCGGAACCCACGGCGCGCAGCATCGCCTCCAGCTGCTCGCGAAAGGCGAGGCCCGCGGTGTCGTAGACCGTGTGCAACTCGGGGCGCCGGGTGGCCTCCAGGGCGAGTTCCAGGCGGGCGCGCGTGAGGTCACGGGCCTCGGTGACGGAGCGGTGGAGGAAGTACGCGAGCAGCGCGGCCAGCCCCTCGGGCCCGGGCGCGGACGTGGGGGCGTGGGCCGTCTGCGACTCGCGGAAGGCGAGCCTGCGCACCGCCGCCTCCAGGAGGGCCGCGCGGGTCCGGGCGTGGTTGGACGTGGAGCCCTGCGGCAGACCGGCCGCCTCGTCGACCGCACGGTGGGTCAGCCCGCGCATGCCCCGCTCGGCGAGCAGGGCGAGTGCGGTGTCGGCGATCAGCTCGGGGCGGGACGTCTGCGCGGTGCTCATGACGGCAACCTACCGGCCCCGGCTCCGGCCCCGCCCTGCTCGTGTACCGGCGGGCGGCAGCGTCGTCACCTGGGCCGAGGCGATGGGCCGCCGCCCGGGCCCCCGCCCCGCCTTCCTTCCCTCACCAGGTGCCCGGGTGGAGGTCTCGGACGGCACCGTCACCGGGATTCGGCGTTGCCGGGCCCCACCCCGGTCAGCCGGGGCGACGGGCGCCTGCGCAGGACGGGGTGGCCCGGGTGGGCCGTCACCCGGCTCGGTGTCACCGTGTGCCTTGCCGAGAGCATGGGCGACCGTCTCCCCGGGTTCGCGTGCGCCTCCGGTTCCGGGGCCGGACCTGCCCGTCTGCCTGCGGCGGCAGGCCGGTGCGGCGCGGACGTGCGGGGTGTGCCCTCTCCCCCCGTCACTACAGATGTAGTACGCTCCCCACTACACCTGTAGTCCCGGGAGGGGAGCGGAAGCCATGGGCCGCACATCGCGTCAGCCGCACGCCGTCGTCGTCGGAGCCGGGATCGGAGGGCTGGCCGCCGCTGTGGCATTGCGCCGGCGCGGATGGCGGGTGACCGTCCTGGAGCGGGCCGCGGCGCTCGAACCCGTCGGAGCCGGGATCGGCATCGCGCCCAACGGCCTGCGTGCGCTGGACGCGCTCGGGGTCGGTGAGGCCGTGCGCGCCATGGCCGCCTTCCAGGGCGAGGGCGGGCTGCGCCGCCCCGACGGGCGCTGGCTCTCCCGGACCAGCGGCGAGGCCGCCGCCGAGCGGTTCGGTGGACCCGTGGTGATCGCCCACCGGGCGGAGCTGGTGGCCGTGCTGTCGGGCCTCCTGCCGGACGGCGCGCTGCGCACCGGGACCCGGGTCCTGTCCGCCTCCCCCGGGGGGAAGGTCACGACCGAGGACGGGACGATCGACGCCGATCTGGTGGTCGCCGCCGACGGGATCAACTCAGCCGTGCGCGCCGCGCTGTTCCCGGAGCACCCGGGGCCGGTCTACAGCGGATTCACCAGCTGGCGCACGGTCGTGCCGGCACCCTCCGCGTACCTCCCGCACGAGACCTGGGGGCGCGGCCGGCTGTGGGGCACCGTCCCGCTCACCGGCGGCCGCGTCTACTGCTACGCGACCGCCGTGACCCCGCCGGGCGGCCGCGCCCCCGACGGGGACGAACGCACCGAGCTGCGGCGGCTGTTCGGCGACTGGCACCACCCGGTGCCCGAGCTGATCGACTCCGCCGCCCCCGGCTCCGTGCTCCGCAACGACGTCCACCACCTCGCGCGACCGCTTCCCGCCTTCCACCAGGGGCGCATCGCCCTGCTCGGCGACGCGGCGCACGCCATGACGCCCAACCTCGGCCAGGGCGGCTGCCAGGCCCTGGAGGACGCCGTCGTCCTCGCCCACCTCGCCGCCCCCGACGCCGGGGACGAGCCCGTCGCGCGCGCCCTGGCCGACTACACCGCTCAGCGGCTGCCCCGCACGACGGGCGTCGTGCGCCGCTCCTGGAGCATCGGGAGGCTCACCACCTGGTCCTCGCCGCCCGCCGTCGCACTGCGCGACGCCCTGTTCGCCACCGTCAACCGGGTCGGCCCGCGCCTGGCGCTGCGCAGCCTCGACGGGATCGCCGACTGGCGGCCGCCGGCCGGCCCGTATGCTGCCGACGGCACAGGTCAGGCACTGCAGGCGTAGGCGGGAGCGGCACATGGAACCCCTCAGGATCGGGGTCATCGGACTCGGCGACATCGCGCGCAAGGCGTACCTGCCGGTGCTGACCGCGCAGCCGGGGGTGGAACTCCACCTGCACACCCGCACCCGCGCCACCCTCGACGCGGTCGGCGACACCCACCGGGTCCCGGTCCCGCACCGCCACGAGACCCTCGACGCCCTGCTCGACCAGGGGCTCGACGGGGCGTTCGTGCACGCCCCCACCGAGACGCACGTGGAGATCACCGAACGCCTCATCGCCGCGGGCGTCCCCGTCTACGTCGACAAACCGCTCGCCTACGACCTGGCCGGGGCCGAGCACCTGGTGCGCCTCGCCGAGGAACGCGGGGTCGGGCTGACGGTCGGCTTCAACCGCCGCCACGCGCCGGGCTACGTGCAGTGCGCCGACCACCCGCGCGACCTGATCCTCCTGCAGAAGAACCGCATCGGGCACCCGGAGACCGCGCGCACCGTCGTCTTCGACGACTTCATCCACGTCGTCGACACCCTGCGCTTCCTCCTCCCCGGCCCCGTCGAGCACACCGACGTCCGGGCACGGGTCCGCGGCGGGCTGCTCCACCACGTCACGCTCCAGCTGTCCGGCGACGGCTTCACCGCGATCGGCGTGATGAACCGCATGAGCGGCTCCAACGAGGAGGTCCTGGAGGTCATGGGCCAGGACAGCAAGCGCCAGGTGCTCAACCTGGCCGAGGTCGTGGACCACAAGGGCCAGCCCACCGTCCGCCGCCGCGGCGACTGGGTCCCCGTCGCCCGCCAGCGCGGCATAGAGGGGATCGCCCTCGCGTTCCTCGACGCCGTACGGCACGGCAAGCCCCTCGACGCCCGCGACGCGCTGCTGACCCATGAGCTGTGCGAGCGCATCGTCACCGCCGTGACCGAGCAGACCTCCTGAGCGCCGTCTCGTACGCGCCCGCCCCGGCCAGCAGCAGCACCGCCAGCCGGGGCACCCAGTCGCCGAGCCGGTCGTACGGGCTGCGCCCGGAACCCAGCGGCACGTCGTAGACCTGCGCCGCACTGCGCGACGTGCCCAGCGACGGGCCGATCCGCTCGCCGCGGGCGTCGTGGACCGCGCTGATCCCGGTCAGCGTCGCGTGCACCATCGGCCGCCAGGACTCTGCCGAGCGCAGCGCCGCCAGCGAGGCGTGCTGCGCGGGCGCCCAGCTCCCCTGGAACGAGGACGTGGAGGACTGCGCCACGAGCAGTTGCGCCCCGTCGTCCGCGAGGTGCCGGCTCATGTCGGGGAACGCCGACTCGAAGCACACCAGGGGCCCCAGCCGCACCGTGCCCGCGTCCATGACCACCTGGTGGTCGCCCCGGATCCGGTCCTCACCCGCCGCCCTGCCCACCGATGTGGCCCAGCCCAGCACCGTACGGGCCGGGACGTACTCGCCGAACGGCACCAGCCGCATCTTGTCGTAGCTCGGGCCGACCGGCCCGTCCGGGCCCATCAGGACCGAGGTCTTGGATATCCCGAGGCCGTCGGCCCGCCGGGCGTCGACGTTGACCAGGATGTCGGCGCCGACGTCCCGGGACAGCGCGGCCAGCCGGTTCGCCAGGTCGGGACGGGCGGACAGGTCGAAGCCGACGCTGCTCTCCCCCCACACCACCAGGTCCACGCCCTTGCCCGCGAGCGTACGGGTCAGCCGCTCCCCCTGGTCGAAGCGCGGCTGCGGCCCGGTGATCACCCCCGGCTGCACGACCGCCACCCGCACGGACTCCCCGCTGCGGGCCGGGACCGGCGCCCAGGCCCACACCGCCGTCGTGCCCACCGTCGCGGCGGCCAGCGCCGACCCCGCGGCCGCCCGGCAGGAGGGCACCGCGAGCAGCGCGGCCAGCGCCGTGTTCACCGCCACCACCAGGAAGCTGACCAGCCACACGCCTCCGATCGAGGCCAGCCGCAGCGCCGGCGTCACCTGCCACTGGCTCGCCCCCAGTAGTCCCCACGGCCCGCCCAGGTACTCCCACGACCGCACCAGCTCGACCAGCAGCCAGGCGGACGGCACCAGCACCGTCGCCGCCAGGACCGTGCGGCGGCCCGGCGTGCCCCCGAGCAGCCGCCGCACCAGCCACCCCCACGGCGCCCACAGGGCCCCCAGCAGCAGGGCGATGAGCACGATGAAGACGTGCAGGCTCGGGATCAGCCAGTGGTGCACGGCCACCATGAAGCCGGCCCCGCCCAGCCAGCCGTCCAAGGCGGCCCTCCGCCCCGTCGGCGCGGCGCGTGCCAGCAGCATCCACGGCACGAGGGCGACGTACGCCAGCCACCACAGCGACGGTGCGGGGAACGCCAGCGCCGGCAGCGCCCCCGCCGCCGCGGCCGCCGCGCCGCGCTTCCAGGGCGAGGCGAGCCGGGGGGAGACCGTCCGCGGCCCGTCGACCTTCACCGTCACCTGCGCCACTCCTCACACTCGCCTGCCCTCAGTCTCGTTCGTCCGGACGGCCTTGCCCAGAGGGCCACGGCGCGTGAACCGGCGGCCCCGTGCCGTGCGCGCCGCGCCCCCGCCGCGCACGCCGGTTGAGAGTGCCCCGGCGGGGGACCATGCTGAGGGGGAACGGCCGTGAGGACGAGGACGTACCCATGGGAAGGCGCACCGGCCACGGGGAGCACGGGGGAGGGAAGGAGTGCCACGGGCTGACGCCGCCCGCGGCCGCTGCCGTCGCTGCCGGTGACACGGGGGTGCTGACCGCCTGGGGCGAGGACGCCTGCCGGCTGCTCGGCTGGTCGTCCGCCGAGGTGCTCGGCCGGCCCGCCGGCAGCCTGCTCGCCGCCCCGCTGCCCTTCGCCGCACTGCGCCGCATCGCCGCCGGACGCGCCTGGGCGGGCCCCGTCGTCCTGCGCCACCGCGACGGCGGGGACGTGCCGGTCCGGCTGGGGCTGCGCCTCCTCAGCGACGCGTCGGGCACCGCGCACTGGGCCGTCACCGCGACCGCCCCCGGGCGACCGGAACCGGACGCCGGGGTCCTCGCCCAGCTCCCGGTCGCCGTCGCCGTGTACGACCGCGAGGTACGGCTCAGCACCGCCAACGCGGCGATGGAGCGCCTGGTCGGCAGGAGCGTGGAGGAGGTGCGCGGGCAGCGGCTGCGCGAGTTCATGCCCGGTGCGGCCTTCGAGGAGTTCGACCGCGTCCAGGAGGAGGTGATGCAGACCGGCGCGACCGCGCGCCTGGAGAGCCTCGGCCGCCCGCCCGGCGACGACCGCGACCACGCGTACGCGATGCTGGTCTTCCCGCTCAAGGACGGGTCGGGACAGGTCACCGGGGTCTCCGCCGCGGTCTACGAGACGACCGAGCAGTTCCACGCCCGGCGCCGGCTGGACATCGTCAACGAGGCGAGCACCTGCATCGGCACCACCTTGGACATCACCCGCACCGCGCAGGAACTCGCCGACGTCTCCGTACGGCGGTTCGCCGACATGGTCAGCGTCGACCTGCTGGACTCCGTCGTCCGCGGTGAGGAACCCGGCCCGCTGCCGGCCGCGGGCGCCCTCGCCTTCCGCCGCGTCGCCCAGCAGTCCGTGCTGCCCGGCTGCCCCGAGGCCGCGGCCCAGGTCGGGGAGCTGGACATGGTGCCCGAGCACTCGCCGGCCGCCTGCGCCCTGGTCACCGGGCGGGGGTCGCTGCACCGCACCCATGAGCCGGAGATCCGGCGCTGGACGGAGTACGACCGGGCCCGCGGCAGGAGCGTCGTCGACTACGGCGTGCACTCGCTGATGGTCGTGCCGCTGCGTGCCCGGGGCGCGACCCTCGGACTGGCGATCTTCATCCGGCATCGCACCGTCGACCCCTTCCACGCAGACGACCTGCTGCTCGCCGAGGAGATCGCCGCCCGGGCCGCCGTCTGCGTGGACAACGCCCGCCGCTACTCCAGGGAACGCGCCACCGCACTCACGCTGCAGCGCAGCATGCTCCCCCAGCACTCCCCGCGGCAGGCCGCCGTCGAGGTCGCCTCCCGTTACCTGCCGGCCGGCTCCCGGGCGGGCGTGGGCGGCGACTGGTTCGACGTGATCCCGCTCAGCGGCGCCCGGGTGGCGCTCGTGGTGGGCGACGTCGTCGGCCACGGGGTGCACGCCTCGGCGACCATGGGACGGCTGCGCACCGCCGTGCGGACCCTCGCCGACGTCGACCTGGCGCCCGACGAACTCCTCACCCAGCTCGACGACCTGGTGGTACGCCTCGACATGGAGGAGGGGCAGGGCATCGAGGGCGGCTCGGACCAGCTCTCCGGGGAGGTCGGCGCCACCTGCCTGTACGCGGTCTACGACCCCGTCACCCGGCGCTGCACCATGGCACGCGCCGGCCACCCGCTGCCCGCCGTGGTCCTGCCCGGCGGCCGGGCCGACTTCCCCGACCTGCCCGCGGGGCCGCCGCTGGGGCTGGGCGGGCTGCCCTTCGAGTCGGCGGAGCTGGACCTGCCCGAGGGCAGCCTGCTGGCCCTGTACACGGACGGCCTGATCGAGTCGGCCGGGCACGACGTCGACGCGGGGCTCGCGCTGCTCGCCCGGACGCTCACCCGGCCGGCCGGGAGCCTGGACGAACTCTGCGACAACGTGCTGTACGGGCTGCTGCCGGACCGGCCCCGCGACGACATCGCCCTGCTGGTCGCCCGGACCCGCGCCCTCGACGCCCACCAGGTCGCCACCTGGGAGCTGCCCGACGACCCGGCCGTCGTCGGGCGGGCGCGCAGGACGGCCGCGGAGCAACTCCGCGAGTGGGGGCTCGGGGAGGCCGTGTTCATCACCGAACTGGTCGTCAGTGAACTGGTCACCAACGCGATCCGCTACGCCGGCGGCGGCCCGATCCAGCTCCGGCTGATCCGCGACGCCACCTTGATCTGCGAAGTCTCCGACACCAGCAGCACCGCCCCGCACCTGCGCCGTGCCCGGATCTTCGACGAGGGCGGCCGCGGGCTGCTGCTCGTCGCCCAGTTCACCCAGCGCTGGGGATCCCGGCAGACGCCCGCCGGGAAGACGATCTGGGCCGAGCAGGAATTGGTCTGACTCCCTGACGCTGCGCGCTGCGTCAGCCCTTCGTGGCAGAGCCGCCCCTGAAGGAGCGTCAGCCGCCGCGGGACCAGTCGCCCTGCCGGCCGCCGTTCCACTGGCCGCCGTGCCAGCCGGTGCCGCCGCCGGTGCGGTGCCGGCCGCCGAGGTGACCCTGCTCGCCCGAGCGGTGCGCGGCGATGGCGCGGGTCACGGCCTCCTGCCAGTCGTCGCTGTCCCAGGTGCCGCTGACGCGTGCGTGGCGGCCCGGGGCCGGGGCGTCGCCCGGGGCGTCCGGCCGCGCGGTGTCGCGCGTGCCGGTGCTCGCCGCGGTACCCGTACCCGTGCCCGTCGACGCGGCCTTCGTGACCGCCGCCGTGTCGGCCTTCGTGGTCTCGGCGGAGACGGCCGCGCCCGCGGCGGTCGGCACGATGGCGTCCTCGACGGACCCGTCCGGCACGGCCCTGGCCGGCCCCTGGGCGGCTTCCGCGACGTCGCCGGAGCCGCCGTGCGGCATGAGCATGGACAGTCCCGCGATGGCCCCGGTCGCCGTCAGCACGGCGGTGCCCAGCGAGCCGCGGCCGGGACCGCCGTGCTGCCCGCGGTGGCGGCCCCCGACGACCTCTCCGCTGATGACCTTGACCTCCGCGGCCTCACCCGCCTCCACCGGCTGCGGCCGGGGTATCACCTCGGTGGGGTCCAGCGCACCCGGGTCGGGGTGGCTCGGTGCCTCGGCGGGCAGGGGGAGAGAATCGGCCATGGCTGCGATCATTCACATCCGGCGGCCCGATGTCCAGTTCTCCCGAAGATCCAACTGTCTGTTCATCGTGCGGTATTGGCGCCGGAACCGGGCGGAACCGCCCCGTCGCCGCTCGCACCCCGCCGCCCCGGGGCGCACACTGGTCGCATGCCGGAGCTGCCCGAAGTCGAAGCCCTGGCCGGTTTCCTCACCGGCCGCATGGCCGGCCACGCCATCGCCCGGGTGCTGCCGGTGGCGGTGAGCGTCCTGAAGACCTACGACCCCCCGCTGGACGCGCTGCACGGGCGCACCGTGACCTCCGTCGGGCGCCGCGGCAAGTTCCTGGTCTTCACCACCGACGAGGGCGCGGGACCGTACCTCGCCGTCCATCTGGCCCGGGGCGGCTGGCTGCGCTGGAAGGACGACCTGCCCACGACCCCGCCCCGTCCCGGCAAGGGCCCGCTGGCACTGCGGCTGCTGATGGCGGAACCGGAGGGCGCCGGCTTCGACCTGACGGAGGCGGGGACGCAGAAGCGGCTCGCCGTCCACTGCGTCCGGGACCTCGCGGACGTCCCCGGCATCGCCCGCCTCGGCCCCGAACCGCTCGATGCCGCCTTCACCCCCGAGGTCTTCGCGGCCCTGCTCTCCGGTGAACGCCGCCGCATCAAGGGCGTCCTGCGCGACCAGGGCGTCATCGCCGGTGTCGGCAACGCCTATTCGGACGAGGTGCTGCACGCCGCCAGGATGTCGCCGTACGCGCTCGCCGCGAACCTCTCCGCGGAGGAGGTCAGCCGGTTGTACGAAGCGCTGCTCACCACCCTCCGGGACGCCGTCGAACGCTCCCGCGGCCTGGCCGCGGGAGACCTGAAGGGCGAGAAGAAGACCGGACTGCGCGTGCACGGGCGCACCGGCGAACCGTGCCCCGTCTGCGGCGACACGATCCGCGAGGTCTCCTTCAGCGACTCCTCCCTGCAGTACTGCCCCACCTGCCAGACCGGCGGGAAGCCGCTCGCCGACCGGAGGATGTCGCGGCTGCTGAAGTAGCCGCCCGGCGGGCGGTGACCCAGGATGACTGGTGACCGAAAGGGTGCGCCATGTCCGATTTCACCGGGTACCGCTACGACGACCTGGGTGCGCTGTTCCTCAACTGCACGCTGAAGCGCTCCCCCGAGGTCAGCAACACCGAGGGGCTCATCGACCGCAGTCGTGCCCTGATGGAGGCGCAGGGGGTCCGCACCGAGGTCGTCCGCGCCGTCGACGAGGACATCGCCACCGGTGTCTGGCCCGACATGACCGAACACGGCTGGCGGACCGACGCCTGGCCCGCCCTGTACGAGAAGGTGCTGGCCGCCGACGTCCTCGTCCTGTGCGGCCCGATCTGGCTCGGCGACAACTCCTCCGTCACCAAGCGTGTCGTCGAACGGCTCTACGCCTGCTCCAGCCTGCTCAACGACCGTGGCCAGTACGCCTACTACGGCCGGGTCGGCGGCTGCCTCATCACGGGCAACGAGGACGGCGTCAAGCACTGCGCCATGAACCTCCTCTACAGCCTCCAGCACCTCGGCTACACGATCCCGCCGCAGGCCGACGCCGGCTGGATCGGCGAGGCCGGCCCAGGGCCCTCCTACCTCGACCCGGGCTCCGGCGGCCCGGAGAACGACTTCACCAACCGGAACCTGTCCTTCATGACCTGGAACCTGATGCACCTGGCCGCCCTGCTCAAGCGCTCCGGCGGCATCCCGGGCCACGGCAACCAGCGCAGCGCCTGGGACGCCGGCTGCCGCTCCGACTTCGCGAACCCGGAGCACCGCTGACATGCGCATCGCCATCTTCGGAGCCACCGGCCACGTGGGACGCGAACTCGTGGCGCAGGCGCTCGACGCCGGCCACGAGGTCACCGCCCTGGCCCGCGACCCCGCAGCGCTCCCTCCGCACGAACGGCTGACGGTCGTCCCCGGCGACGTCCGGGACCCCGAGGCCGTCGGCCGCGTGATCGCGGGCGCCGACGGGGTGCTCAGCGCCCTCGGCACCCGCTCCCCGCGCGGCGAGACGGTCTGCGCCGACGGGATGCGGCGCATCCTCCCCGCCATGCGGGCGCTCGGCGTACGGCGGCTGGTGGCCGTCGGCGCGTACGGGTCGGGACCCGGCCGGCGCGGTGTGTATCGGGCCGCGACCTCGCTGGTCATCCCGGCCATCATGCGGGACAAGGACCGCCAGGAGGAGCTGATCCGCGCCGAGGGCGACCTGTGGACGATCGTGCGGCCCGCCGTCGTCACCGGCGGCCGCTACTCCGGCGTCTACCGCACCGGATCCGACCTGCGGCTCGGTCTCGCCTCCCGGGTCAGCCGGGCCGACGTCGCCGACTTCATGCTCCGCGCCCTGGGCTCCGAGGACTGCGTACGGCGGGCCGTGGCCATCAGCTCCTGACCGCCCGGACGGCCCACCGCGGGCGGCGCCCCCCGCGGTGGGCGCCGAGACTGGCCGTACGCGCCCGCACCGCCTCGGAAGGACCCCGTCATGCCCACCAACCGCCGCAAGGACCTCGGACTGCTCGCGCTGCGCCTCGGGACCGGCTCGGTGCTCTTCGCGCACGGCGCCCAGAAGCTCTTCGGCTGGTTCGGCGGCCACGGCCTGGAGGGCACGGGCGAGGCGATGGAGTCCATGGGCTTCCGGCCCGGCCGGCGCAGCGCGCTCGCCTCGGGCCTCGCCGAGGCCGGCGGCGGCACCCTGCTGGCGCTCGGCCTGGCCACCCCGGCCGCGGGCGCGGCCGCCGCCGGGGGGATGGCCGGCGCCGTCTCCGTGCACCTGCCGGCCGGCTTCTTCGCCGCCTCGGGCGGCTTCGAGCACCCGGCCTTCCTCGGCTTCACGGCCGCCGCGATCGGCATTGCCGGGCCCGGCCGCTACTCCCTGGACCATCTGACCGGCGACGTACTGGACTGCCCCTGGACGGTCGTGGCCTGCTTCGCGGCCAGTGCCGTCGCCGCGGCGGTCGTGGTCTCCCGCCGCAACGCCGCCGTACGCGCCGACATGGCGGCCGAACTGCCGCAGCCCTGACCGGACGGTGGACGCGGCGGTCCGGTCCTGACACAGTCCTGCTCTCGGCACCGAGAGACGGGACAGGGATGGGCGACCGGGCGGACCACCAGTACGAGATTTACCTCAACGGGCTCGCGGGCGTGCTGCCCGCGCTCCCCACCGACCTGACGCGGCTGGAGGAACTGGCCGCCGAGCGCCTGGCGCCAGGCCCCTTCGGCTACGTCGCCGGCAGCGCGGGCAGCGGCCGCACGGAGCGCGCCAACCGGGAGGCCCTGGACCGGCTGCGGATCGTGCCGCGCATGCTGCGCGACGTGTCCGCACGCGATCTGACGGTGGAGGTCCTCGGGCGCACGCTGAGCGCCCCGCTCGCGCTGGGCCCGGTCGGCGTGCTGTCGATCGTGCACCCCGACGCCGAGCGCGCGGCCGCCCGTGCCGCCGCCGCGCAAGGGGTGCCCTTCGTGCTCTCCTCGGCGTCCAGCACGCCCATGGAGGACGTCGCCGAGGCGATGGGCGACGCGGAACGCTGGTTCCAGCTGTACTGGGCCAAGGACCGCGAGGTCACGCGCAGCTTCCTGGGCCGTGCCAGGGCCGCCGGCTACACCGCGCTGCTCGTCACCCTCGACACCCCGTTGCTCGCCTGGCGCCCCCGCGACCTGGACCAGGCGTACCTGCCCTTCCTCAAGGGCATCGGCACCGCCAACTACTTCACCGACCCGGCCTTCCTCGCGGGCCTCGCCAAGCCCGTCGAGGAGGACCTGAACGCGGCCGTCCTGCACTTCGTCGGCATGTTCGCCGACCCCGGCAAGACCTGGCCCGACCTCGCCTTCCTGCGTGAGAACTGGGACGGGCCCATCGTCGTCAAGGGCGTGCAGCACCCCGACGACGCCCGTCTGGCCGCCGACGCCGGCATGGACGGCGTCGTCGTCTCCAACCACGGCGGCCGCCAGGTGGGCGGCGCGATCGGCGCCGCCGAGACCCTGCCCGCCGTGGCCCGCGCCGTCGGCGACCGCCTCGCCGTCCTCTTCGACAGCGGCATCCGCACCGGCGACGACGTCCTCAAGGCGCTCGCCCTCGGTGCCGACGCCGTCCTCGTCGGCCGCCCCTACGCCTACGGCCTCGGCCTCGACGGCCAGGCGGGCGTCGAGCACGTCATCCGCTGCCTGCTCGCCGAGTTCGACCTCACCCTCGCCCTGTCGGGCCACTCCCGCCCGGGGGACCTGGGTCCGGAGGCGCTGTCCCTGGGTTCGTGACCGGGCGTCAGGCGGGGGCGCCGGCCGGCTTGCGGACGCGGAAGGCGAACTGCCCGCAGTAGGTGAGCTTGCGGAGGTTCGCCAGGGCGGCGCCCCGCTTCGTCCGCTGCGCCCAGGTGTCGATCTCGGCGTTCAGGGGCGACGCCTCGTCCCAGTACCGGCCGTACTCGGGCGGCCGGCCGTGGTACGAGCGCATGATGAGGGTCACCCCGTCCAGGGAGGGCCGGATCTCCTCCAGGGCGAGCCCGGCGTCCTCGACCAGCACCCGGAAGCCGTAGGGCGTGTAGTTCCAGAGGCTGAAGGAGTGGTACGGCTCGAACTGCGAGGTGCTGCCGATGAAGACCGCGCCCGGCCGCAGCACGCGGCCGATCTCGGCCAGCAGTTCCCTCGGACGGGAGACGTGCTCGAACACCTGGTGCGAGTAGATCAGCGGGACGGCGCCGGTGCGGAAGGGCAGCCGGACGCCGTCGTAGTGGACGACCGGGTCGCCGCCGGCGGTGCGCTGCCGCGCCTCGGGGGAGTCGCCGATGTCGACGCCCACCCAGCGCACCTTCGGGTTGTGCCGGCGGAAGCGCGCGGCCGAGGTGCCGCGGCCGCAGCCGAGGTCCACCACATGGTCCGGCGCCTGGGCGGAGGTCATGGCCTCGTCGAGGTAGAAGCGCGACGTGACCTGGCGGGCGTGGTCGTCGGGGATGCAGTCGCGCATGAGCTCCCACAGGGTTGCCATGGACCCGATGCTACGGACGGGCCGCGGGCCGGGACCAGCGGCGCGCGGCCGTGGCGGTGCCCGCACCGCCGTCCGGGCCCCGTCCCGCTCCATGCGGACCGGAACCGACCGCAAGGCAGGCGAGCATGACGGCATGACGACGACATTCCGTGGCCTGGCCACCATCCGCTACCACGCGCAGGACCTCGCGGCCGCCAAGGCCTGGTACACCGAACTGCTGGGCATCGAGCCGTACTTCGACACCCCGGACTACATCGAGTTCCGCCTCGGCGACCACAGCCAGGAGCTGGGCGTCTCCCGCACGCCCTCCGCGCCCGCCGGTGTCGTCGCCTACTGGCACGTCGACGACCTCGAGGCGGTCTGGGAGCGCCTGATCTCCCTGGGCGCCCGCCCGCACGAGGCACCGCGCGACCACGGCCACGGCTTCGTCGCGGGTGCGGCCCTCGACCCCTTCGGCAACCTGCTCGGCGTGATGTACAACCCCCACTTCGTGGAGACGGCCGAAGTGGCCGGCGGCGCCGGCCGGAGCGTCACCGGTGCGGCAGCAGGAGGGTGAACCAGACCGTCTTGCCGTCGCTGGACGGCCGGGTGCCCCAGCCCGTGGCCAGTGCCTCCACCAGCAGCAGACCGCGCCCCGACTCGTCGCCGAGTTCGGCCGGACGTCGCTGCGGGATGTGCGTGCTGTGGTCGGTGACCTCGACGGTGATCTCCCGGTCGGTACGGTGCAGCCGCAGCCGCAACGGCCCCTGGGCGTGCCGCACGGCATTGGTGAGGACCTCCGAGGCCAGCAGGCAGGCGGCGTCCGAGACCTCCTCGCAGCCCCACTGCGCCAGGGTCTCGCGGACGAAGCCGCGTCCGTCGGCGACCGCCGAGGGGACGGCCGGCACCTCCATCGTGGTCGCGGCGAGCGGAGCCTCGGGCAGCCGGGCCAGCAGCAGGGTGACGTCGTCGGCGTGGCCGTCGGCGTCGGGGCGGAGCGAGGCCAGCACCATGTCGGCGGCCTCCTCCAGCCCGGGAGAGCGGGCGAAGGCGGTGCGCAGTTCCGTGCCGAGCCGGCGCAGCTGTGCGTCGATGTCGGAGCGCGGCGTCTCGACCAGCCCGTCGGTGTACAGCACGAGCGTCGACCCGGCGGGGACGGGCAGGCACACCTGCTGGTGCGGCACGTCGCCGACGCCGAGCGGCACGCTGATCGGCGCGGGCAGTTCGCGCACGGTGGCCTCGGGGCCGGGGTCCACCAGCAGCACCGGCAGATGGCCCGCCGAGCAGACCGTCACCTCGCCCGCGTCCGGGTCCACCACCAGGTAGCAGCAGGTGACGAGCTGGTCGGGCAGGTCGGTGACGAAGGCGTCGAGGGCCTGCATCAACTGCCGCGGGGGTATCCCGGTCTTGGCCAGCGCGCGGGCCGCCGACCGCAACTGCCCCATCACCGCGGCGGCCTCCAGGCCACGCCCCATCACGTCGCCGATGAGCACGCCCACCTGACCGCCGCCCAGCGGGATCAGGTCGAACCAGTCACCGCCGACGCCCGCGCCCTGCGTGGCGGGGAAGTATCGGCTGGCCGTGCGCATGCCCGGCGGCTCGGCCGGTGACCCCATGAGGCTGCGCTGCAGGGTCAGCGCGATGTGCCGCTGCTGCCGGTACAGCTCCGTCAGCTCCTCCTCGGCACGCTTGAGGTCGGCGATGTCGCGCACGATGGAGCAGGCGCCCACGATGGCCCCGTCGCGGTCGCGTATCGGCCAGAGGGTCACGTCCACGTCCAGCAGCCGCCCGGTGCTCGTCACCCGCAGCGTCTCGAAGTGCTCCACCCGCTCGCCCCGGCCCAGCCGCTGCAGCAGGGTCGCGATCTCCTCCTTCAGGTGCGCCGGGGCCAGCATGGACACGTGCCGGCCGATGGCCTCCTCCGCCGCGTAGCCGTACAGCCGCTGTGCCGCGGCGTTCCAGTAGGTGATGCGGCCGTCGAGGGTCTTGGCGAGGATCGCGTCCTGGGACGACTCGACGAGCACCGCCAGCTCGTTGATGCGCTCCTCGGCGGCCTTGCGCTCGCTGACGTCGCGCACCGCCGCGGAGATCAGCAGGCCGTCGGCGGTCTGCAGGGGACTGAGGCTGATCTCGACGGGGAACTCCCGGCCGTCCTTGCGCAGCCCGTACAGCTCCAGTCCGGCGCCCATCGGCCGCACCTGCTGGTTGTGGGCGTAGCCGTGCCGGTATGAGGGGTGGTGGCCGCGGAAGCGATCGGGGACCAGCACCTCGACGGGACGGCCCAGCAGCTCCTGCCGGGTGTGGCCGAACAGGGACTCGGTCTGCGCGTTGACCAGTCTGATGACACCGGTGCCGTCCACGATGACCATCGCGTCCGGGGCCGCCTCCAGCAGCGCGCGGAACATCTCCTCTGCGGCCGGGTCGCCGACCGCCGGGGCCGGCATGTCGGTCCTGGTCTCGTGCATCGTGGTCCCCCTGTCCATCCGGGCGTCCGTTCGGGGCCGATTCCGGGACCGTAGGGCCTGGCGGCGGGCCGTGCCGGGGATGCGCCGAAACCGGTCCGGTTCGCCCGAATCCGCTCAATCCGCGATCTTCCCTGTCCCCTCCTGCGGCACGCGCACTCCAGATCACGGCCCGTGTCGGACATCCCGTCGGCGTCCGGACCACCGCAAGAGGCCCCATCCGGCCCTAGCGGACCGTCATCGCGAGTGCCGAGTCTGGGAAGGAGAGGTCTCCCGTACCCGACGTTTCGGAGGAAGCCATGCACGACGAGGAGCTCCGTGCCCTCGACGCCCATTGGCGCGCCGCGAACTACCTGGCCGTCGGCCAGATCTACCTGATGGGCAATCCGCTCCTGGCCGAACCGCTCCGCCCCGAACACGTGAAACCACGGCTGCTCGGCCACTGGGGCACCTCGCCCGGCCTGAACCTCGTGTACACCCACCTCAACCGGGTGATCAAGGCCCGCGGGCAGCGGGAGCTCGCCGTCTGGGGCCCGGGGCACGGCGGCCCGGCCGTCCTGGCGAACGCGTGGCTGGAGGGTACCTACTCGCAGACCTACCCGGACGTCCCCCGTGACGCCGCGGGCATGGACCGGCTGTTCCGGCAGTTCTCCTTCCCCGGGGGCGTGCCGAGCCACGTCGCGCCGGAGACCCCCGGCTCGATCCACGAGGGCGGTGAGCTGGGCTACTCGCTCTCGCACGCCTACGGTGCCGCCTTCGACCACCCCGGACTCGTCGTCACCTGCGTCATCGGCGACGGCGAGGCCGAGACCGGGCCGCTCGCCGCGTCCTGGCACTCCAACAAGTTCCTCGACCCCGTCCACGACGGGGCCGTCCTGCCCGTGCTGCACCTGAACGGCTACAAGATCGCCAACCCGACCGTGCTGGCCCGCATCCCGGAGGGCGAGCTCGACGAACTGCTGCGCGGCTACGGACACGAGCCGCTGCACGTCACCGGGGACGACCCGATGGCCGTGCACGCCGCGATGGCCGAGGCGATGGACAGCGCCCTGGACCGCATCGCCCAGATCCAGGCCGCCGCGCGCGAGGGCGGGGAGAGCGGGCGTCCGCGCTGGCCCGTGATCGTGCTGCGCACGCCCAAGGGGTGGACCGGACCGGCCGAGGTCGACGGCCTGCCCGTGGAGGGCACGTGGCGCGCCCACCAGGTGCCGTTGGCCGCGGTCCGCGACAACCCCCAGCACCTGCGGCAGCTCGAGCAGTGGATGCGCTCGTACCGGCCGCAGGAGCTGTTCGACGAACAGGGCGCGCCCACCGCCCAGGTGCTGGCCTGCGTCCCCGAGGGCGACCTGCGGCTCGGCGCCACCCCGTACGCCAACGGCGGGCTGCTGCTGCGCGACCTGCCCGTGCCGCCCCTGGAGCGGTTCGCCGTCGAGGTCGACAAGCCGGGCGTGACCCTGCACGAGCCCACCCGGATCCTCGGCGACCTGCTGGAACGCGTCATGGCCGACACCGCCGAGCGCCGCGACTTCCGGCTCGTCGGCCCCGACGAGACCGCCTCCAACCGGCTCCAGGCGGTCTACGAGGCCAGCGGCAAGGCCTGGCAGGCCGAGGTACTCCCCGTCGACGAACATTTGGACCGGCACGGCCGCGTCATGGAGATCCTGTCCGAGCACACCTGCCAGGGCTGGCTGGAGGGCTACCTCCTCACCGGCAGGCACGGGCTGTTCTCCTGCTACGAGGCCTTCGTCCACATCGTCGACTCGATGGTGAACCAGCACGTCAAGTGGCTGCGCACCACGCGGGCGCTGCCCTGGCGCCGCCCCATCGCCTCCCTCAACTACCTGCTGACCTCGCACGTGTGGCGGCAGGACCACAACGGCTTCTCCCACCAGGACCCCGGCTTCATCGACCACATCCTCAACAAGGCGCCCGAGGTCGTACGGGTCTACCTGCCGCCGGACGCCAACACCCTGCTGTCGACCGCCGAGCACGTGCTGCACAGCCGCGACTACGTCAACGTGGTCGTCGCCGGCAAGCAGCCCTGCTTCGACTGGCTCGACCTCGACGCCGCCCGCGCCCACTGCGCCCGCGGCGCCGGGGTCTGGCAGTGGGCGGGCACCGAGGACGGCACCCGCGAACCGGACGTCGTCCTGGCCTGCGCGGGGGACGTGCCCACCCAGGAGGTGCTGGCCGCCGCCTCACTGATCCGCCGTCATCTGCCCGAGCTGGCCGTACGGGTGGTCAACGTGGTCGACCTCGCACGGCTGGTGCCCAAGGACGAGCACCCGCACGGCATGGCGGACCCGGAGTACGACGCGCTCTTCACCCGCGACAAGCCGGTGATCTTCGCCTACCACGGCTACCCGTGGCTCATCCACCGGCTCGCCTACCGCCGCACCGGCCACGCCCACCTGCACGTGCGCGGCTACAGGGAGATCGGCACCACGACCACGCCCTTCGACATGGTCGTCCGCAACGACCTCGACCGCTTCCGGCTGGTCATGGACGTCATCGACCGCGTGCCGGGGCTCGCGGTGCGGGCCGCGCCGGTACGCCAGCTGATGGAGGACGCCCGGCTGCGGCACCACGCGTGGATCCGCGAGCACGGCGTGGACCTGCCCGAGGTCACCGACTGGACCTGGCCGGGACGGTGAGCGGCTGACCGGCAGGCGACCGTCAGCCGTCCTTCACGGCGCGCCGCCCGCGGCCGACGCGGGCGGCGCCTCCTGCTCCGCCTCCCCGAACCGCGCCAGGGCCAGTGCCCCCGCGATCGAGAGCACGAAGCCGAGCACGGCGAGCGGGGCCCGGTCGTGCCGCGTGGAGTCCCCCAGCCACACCACCCCGAACAGCGCGGGCCACAGGGACTCGGTGATGACCATCGCCGCCGTCGCGGCGGTCACCGAGCCCGCCTGGAGGGCGTCCACGAGGAAGACGAAGCCGGTGATCCCCGAGATGACGACGGCGTACGTCGCCGGGTCCGCGAGCAGTTCGCCCACTTCGAACCCGATGAGCATCCGCACCGCGACCGCCACGACGCCGAAGCCGAGCCCCGCCACGGCGCCGAGCACCGCCGCCCTGCTCCGCGTCACACGACGGTCCACGATCCGGCCGGCGACCGCCAGCACGACCGCCGTGACGAGGATCGCCAGCCGCAGCCGCAGGTCCCCCTCGCCCCCGCCGTCCCGGCCCGCGGAGAGCGCCAGCACCGCGAGCCCGACGCACACCGCGCCGACCGCCGTCCACTCCGCCGCACGCAACCGCACCTTCAGCAGCACCGCCGCCACGACCGCGGTGACCGCGAGGGAGGACGCCAGCGCCGCCTCGACCACGAACAGCGCCAGGGACCGCAGCGCGACCAGCTCCGCCGCGAAGCCCAGTGCGTCCATCCCGACACCCGCCACGAACGGCCAGCACCGCAGCGCCGCCAGCAGCGTCCGCGCGCCCGAGCACGGCGCCCCGGGCGAGCCCGCGGCGGCCCGGCGCGCGCCCATGGCCTGCATCACCGTCGCCGTCCCCATCAGGACGGCGGCACACAGAGCGAAGGCGATACCCGGTCCCATGCACGGACCGTAACGGCCGGAGGCGGGCGGCCGGTGCGACCGCCACGCGTCATTTCCTGGCCGCCTGCCCACCTGTCCGCCGACGGGCCGGTCACCCCATCGGAGGATCGGGAATGCCGCCTTTGCAGCGATATGCTCCCCGTGGGGCGATGGTCGACGACGTGCAAGGAGAAGGCAGTGGTGAAGAGTTGGCGCGCGGTGGCGGTCGTCCTGGCCCTTGCGGCGGCGGGGTTCCTGGTGTCCTGCGACGCGGGCGGCGACGGGGCACCAGGTGCCAACGTCACCGGCTCCGCCGTCCCCTCGGGGGAGGGGGCACCCGGCGGCGCGACCGGCGGGTCCTCCTCGCACTCCTCCCCGCACTCCTACGAGATCTCCGGCGCGAAGGCGCTCGACGTGAGCAATGAGAACGGCTCCGTGCGGATCACCGTGGGGAGCGGGCCGATGTCGGTGACCGAGACCCTGGAGTACGGCGCCGTGAAACCGGCCACCCGTCATCGGGTCGAGGGCGGCACCTTGAGGCTGGTCGGCTCCGGGTGCGGGAACAGCCGGCCATGCAAGGTCGACTACGTCGTCAGGGTGCCCCCCGCGACGCCCGTCACCGTCAGGGTGGACAACGGGGAGGTCGAGGCGGACGGCGTCACCGGCGCGGTCGACCTCGGCACGGGCAACGGGAGCGTCACCGGCACCGCGCTCGGCGCCCGCCGGGCGTCCCTGACGAGCGAGAACGGCACCGTCGAGGCGACCTTCGAGGTCGCACCGCAGGAGGTCACCGCCACCGCCGGGAACGGCATGGTCACCGTCACCGTGCCGCCCGGAACCGCCTACGACGTGCGGGCCCGGACCGGCGTCGGCATGAGGCAGGTGAGCGTGCCGAACGATCCGTCGTCGTCCCGCAGGATCACCGCCACCACCGAGAACGGCATGGTCACGGTGCAGACGGGCTGACCGCCCCGGGCCGCCCCGGGGCGCCGGGCGGCGCGCCCCGGGACCGGTGCCGGGTCAGCCGCGGACGGCCCCCTCGGTCGCGCCCGCGATGAAGCCCCGGGCGAAGAGCGCGAAGACCACCACCAGGGGCGCGGAGGCGATGAGCACGGCGGCCATCACAACGCTGTAGTCGGTGGAGCGGCCGACGTTCAGCTGGGCCAGGGCGACCTGGAGCGTGATGTGCTCGGGGTTGACCAGGGCGATCAGCGGCCAGACGTAGTCGTTCCAGGCGTTGACGAAGGCGTAGATCCCGAGGAACGCCAGCGCCGGGCGGATCATCGGCAGCACCACGTGCCAGTACTGACGCAGGAAGCCGCAGCCGTCCATGCGGGCGGCGTCGAGGAGTTCGTCGGGGACGCCCCCGCTGACGTACTGGCGCAGCCAGAAGATGCCGAAGGCGTTGGCCAGCGCGGGCGGGATGAGCGCCTTGAGCGTGCCGAGCCAGCCCAGGTGCATCATGATCAGGTACTGCGGGATGATCGCCAGCTGCAGCGGCAGCATCATGAAGACGAGCAGCACCCCGAAGAGCCACCTGCGCCCGGGGAAGTCGAACTTGGCGAAGGCGAAGGCCGCGATCGAGTCGACGAGGAGCACGAGCACGGTCGAGACGCAGGCGACGGCCAGCGTGTTGAGCATCGAGCCGAAGAAGTCGATGCTGTCGAGCACCGTGCGGACGTTGTCCAGCAGGTGCGGGCCGAAGGAGACCTTGGGCGGCGTGCGGTAGATGTCGCGGGTGGTGTTGGTCGCCATGACGATCGTCCAGTAGAACGGGAAGACCGAGACGAGGACCGCGACGATCAGCACGAGGTGCGCGGTGAGCCCCTTGGGGCGCAGCGACCGTGCGGTGCGCGTCATGACTTCCTCCCGCGCTGGACGAGGCGCCAGTTGACGACGACGAGCACGAGGATGAGCACGAAGAACGCCCAGACGATGGCGGCCCCGTAGCCGAAGTCGTTGTTGGAGAACGCCGATTGGTAGAAGTAGAGCAAGGTGGTCAGACCCGCCTGGCCGGGGCCGCCGAGATTGGCGTTGGCCGCGTTGCTCCCGAACAGGACCTGCGGCTCGGTGAAGCTCTGCAGGCCGTTGACGGTCGAGATGACGACCGTGAACAGGATGACCGGGCGCAGGATCGGGATCGTGATGCGCAGGAAGGTCCGCACCGGCCCGGCCCCGTCGATCCGCGCCGCCTCGTAGACCTCGCCGGGGATGGCCTGCATGCCAGCCAGGTAGATGATCATGTTGTACCCGGTCCACTGCCAGGTCATCAGCAGCGCGATGACCAGCTTGATGGTCCACGGATTGCTCATCCACTGGACCTCGGGCAGGCCGGCCATGTGCAGGATCGCGTTGACCAGGCCGAAGTTGTTGCTGAAGACCGCCCCGAAGAAGATCGCGATGGCGACGATCGACGTGACGTTCGGCAGGAAGAGCGCGATCCGGTAGAAGGACTTGAAGCGCCGCACGGAGTTGAGCAGCGTGGCCAGCACCAGCGCCCCCAGGAGCGTCGGCACCGTCGACAGCACCCAGATGGCCAGGGTGTTGCGGATCGACAGCCAGAAGACCGGGTCGTCCATCAGGAAGCGGAACTGCTGCAACCCGACGAACTGCATCTCGCCGATGCCGTCCCAGCGGTGGAAGGCCAGGTAGAGCGAGTAGAACACCGGCCAGAGCATGAAGACGCCGAAGACCAGGTAGAACGGCGAGATCGCCAGGTACTGCGGCCAGAAGGACAGCGCACCGCGCCGGGCGGCCCGCGCCGCCGGCTGCGGCAGGTGGTGCGCGGGCGCGGAGCGGCGCGGACGGAACCGCGGCCGCCCCGGGCCGCCGCCGGTGGCGTCCACCGCGACGGAGCCGGGGCCGGTGGTCGGAGGCGCCGCCATGTCAGCGCACGCCCTGCCGCTGCGCGACCTGCTTGGCCTGGGCCACGGCGTCCTTCCAGGCGTCGTCCGCCTTCTTGCCCTTGGTCTCGACGTTGGTCAGCTCGGTCTTGTACGTCGCCATCAGGGCCGCGTCCGCCGGGGCCTCGTAGGCCGCCGGGATCGCCTTGGCGGCCGGCCCGAAGACGTCGATGGTCTTCTGGCCGCCGAAGTACGGATCGCCGGCGGTCATCTGCGGCATCGCGTACGCCGCGGGGGCGGCCGGGAAGATCGCGGCGTCGGCGAAGCCGCGGGCGTCGTTGGCGGGGCTCAGCAGCCAGCTCACGACCTTGAAGGCCTGCTCGGGGTTGCGGCACTGGCGGGGCAGCGCCAGGAAGGAGCCGCCGAGGTTGGACGGGCCGCCCGGCATCGGGGCCACGCGCCACTTGCCCTTGGAGTCGGGGGCGGCGGAGGAGATGTCCAGGGCGTGCCAGGCGGCGCCGAGTTCGGTCGCCAGCGTGCCCTTGGCGATGGCCGCGTTCCAGCTGTTGTCGTTGATCTTGGCGTCGAGCCCGAGCTCGTACGGCCGCACGGCCAGGTCCCAGGCGGCACGGATGTGGTCCTGGTCGCCGACGAAGTGGTTGTCGGTGTCGATGAAGCGCTGCGTGCCCTGGCCCACGGCGATGTCGAAGACCGCGCTGGCGCTGTTGATCAGCGACGCCGACGGCACCGCCTTGTGCAGCTCCCGGCCCGCGGCCAGCCAGTCGTCCCAGCTCTTGATCTGCGCCGCGACCTGCTCCGGCTCGGAGGGCAGCCCGGCCTGCTCGAAGAAGTCCGCGCGGTAGAACATCGCGGTGGGGCCGATGTCGATCGGGAAACCGATCTGCCGGCCGTCCTCGCTGCGCGCCAGCTTGGTCTTCCACTCCAGGTACTGCGGGGCCACGTCCTTGAAGCCCAGGTCGTTGAGGTCCAGGAAGCGGTTGGCGTTGGGCAGGAAGGAGGCCATGTCCTCGCCCTTGATGCCGGTGATGTCGGGCACGGACTGGCCGCCGGTCAGCGTCGTGAGCAGCTTCTGCTTGAAGTCGCCGCCTATCTGCGCGGACTTCAGGGTCACTGCGGTGAAGTGCGCCTCGGCGTCCTTGACAACCTTGTCGCTCAGCCCGCCGCCCCAGTACCAGAGCGTGAGGTTCTTGCCGTTCCTGGTGCCGCCCGCTCCGCCGCCACCGCACGCGGCGGTGAGGCCGGCGGCCGCGGCGGTGAGCACGGTCGCCTGCAGGAATCGTCTGCGGGAAAGGTCCACGGGGTTCTCCTACTGCTCGGGCTGGTCGGCGTGGTGCGGGCCGGCGGCGGTCGTCGCGGCGGCCGGCACGGTGTGGTCGAGGAAGGCGTAGGCGGAGCGCAGGTCGTCGTTGCCGGGGGAGTCGCGCACGGACCGCCACCAGCGGCCGACGGCGGCCACGTCCGGTGCGGCGGCGGCGCCACCGATCCGCCGCACGGACAGCGCGGCGACGAGGTTGGCGAAGCGCAGCCGGTCGGCGAGCGGCAGGCCGGCCAGGGTGGCGGCGACCAGCCCGGCCCCGAAGACGTCCCCGGCGCCGGTGGTGTCGACGGCGTCCACCGGCAGGCCGGCCACCGACGCGCTCTCGCCCGTCGTGGAGTCCACCGCCAGCGCGCCCCCGGCGCCGTCGGTGACCACGGCGAGCGGCACCAGGTCGGCCAGCCGGGACAACGCCGCCCGCGGGGTGCCGGTGCGGGTGTAGGCCATCGCCTCCTCGGCGTTGGGCATGAAGGCGTGGCACAGGGCGAGCTGTTCCAGCACCGCCGGGCTCCAGCGCTCCGAGGGGTCCCAGCCGACGTCGGCGAAGACCAGGGTGCCCGCCGCGTGCGCGCGCCCCACCCACTCCAGCGGCTCGGCGCCGATGTGAGCGATCGCGGCCCGGCTGGGCGGCGGTTCGCCGATCATCGCGTCCGGGACGAGCGGCGGCTCCTCGCCGTGGGTGACCAGCGCCCGGTCGCCGTCGTACGCCAGCGAGACGGTCACCGGGGTCGGCCACCCGGCGAAACGGCGCGAGCGGGAGAGGTCGACGCCCTCGGTGACGGACAGCTCGTGCCACAGGTGCGTGCCGAGCAGGTCCTCGCCGAAGGCCGCGGACAGCGACGTGCGCAGCCCCAGCCTGCTCAGCGCGACCGCGAAGTTGGCGATCCCGCCGGGGGACGTGCCCATGCCCTTGGTCCACACCTCGGCGCCCGGGGTGGGAGCCGAGGGGAGCCCGGTGAAACCCAGGTCGAAGAAGAGCAGCCCGGACAGGAAGACATCGGCTGCCTCCTCCCGGGTGCTGCCGGCGTGTGTCGACCGCGGCATTGCGACCTACCTCTCCAGGGGCACCGGCGCGGGGCGCCCGGTGCTTCGTGTCCCCCCCCGGTCCAGGCCCGGACAGGGGGACGCCCCGGCCTGAAGTAGGCAAGAGCTTGCATGCTGTGCAGTGGTTTGACAAGGGTCAATCACAAACCTGCTCGACTTTGATTGACTTTGCAGAGAGCCCGGGTAGGGTTCGTGCCATGCTCCCCGACCGACGACATGAGCTGATCCTCCGTGCGCTGCGGGCGGACGGCCCCACCTCGGTGACCGTGCTGGCCGAGCGGATCGGCGCCAGCCAGGCCACGATCCGCCGCGACCTCATCCAGCTCGAGGACGAGGGCCTGCTGAAGCGGGTCTACGGTGGCGCGGTCCCGCTGACCGGCGAGGACGACCCGTTCCCGGACGTCGCCGCCGTCCGCGTCGAGGCCAAGGACGCCATCGCCGTCCGCTGCGCCGAGATCATCCAGGACGGCGAGACCGTGCTGCTGGACATCGGGACCACCGCACTGCGGGTCGCCCGGCACCTGCGCGGCCGCTCGCTCACGGTGATCACCAGCAACCTCGCGGTCTACGAGGAGCTGCAGGACGAGAAGGACGTCCAGCTGGTGCTGCTCGGCGGGGTCGTGCGCCGCGAGTACCGCTCCCTGGTCGGCTTCCTCACCGAGGACAACCTGCGCCAGGTCCGGGCCGACCGGCTGATCCTGGGCACCAGCGGCATCCGCCCGGGCGGGCAGATACTGGACACGACCGCCGTGGAGGTGCCCGTCAAACGGGCCATGATCGCGGCGAGCGACCAGGTGGTGCTCGCGGCGGACGCCGGGAAGTTCCCCGGCACCGGCATGGCCCGCGTGTGCGGGCCCGAGGACATCGACGTCGTGGTGACCAACGCCCCGGCGGACGCGACGACCCGGACCTCGCTGCGCGAGGCGGGGGTGGAGGTGGTCGAGGTATGAGGCTCACGATTCTCGGTGGTGGCGGCTTCCGCGTCCCGCTGGTCTACCGCGCCCTGCTGGAGGACCGTGCGGCGGGCCGCGTCACCCACGTGACCCTGCACGACCTGGACCCCGGACGCCTGGACGCCATCGTCCGGGTGCTGCGGCAGCAGGCGCAGGGACACCCCGACGCGCCCGGGGTCACCGTCACCACCGACCTCGACGAGGCCGTCACCGGCGCCGACTTCGTCTTCTCCGCGATCCGCGTCGGCGGCCTCGCCGGACGCGTCGTCGACGAGCGCGTCGCCCTCGACGAGGGCGTCCTCGGCCAGGAGACGGTCGGCCCCGGCGGCATCGCGTACGGGCTGCGCACCATCCCCGTCGCCGTCGACATCGCCCGCCGCATCGCGCGGCTCGCGCCCGACGCCTGGGTCATCAACTTCACCAACCCCGCCGGCATGGTCACCGAGGCCATGTCCCACCACCTCGGCGACCGCGTCATCGGCATCTGCGACTCGCCCGTCGGCCTCGGCAGGAGGGTGGCGCGCGCCCTGGGCGTCGACGCCGGCCGCGCCTGGTTCGACTACGCGGGCCTGAACCACCTCGGCTGGCTGCGGGCGGTGCGCGTGGACGGCGTCGACCTGCTCCCGCGCCTGCTGGCCGACGAGGCGGCGCTCACCTCCTTCGAGGAGGGCAAGCTCTTCGGCGCCGAGTGGCTGCGCACCCTCGGCTCGGTGCCCAACGAGTACCTGAACTACTACTACTCCAACCGCGAGACCGTCGCCGCCGCGCGCGACGCCGAGCACACCCGCGGCGCCTTCCTCCTGGAGCAGCAGCAGCGCTTCTACGAGACGATGCGCGCCCCGGGCACGGAGCCCTTCGCGGCCTGGGACGCCACCCGCCTGGAGCGCGAGACGACCTACGGCGCCGACGTCCGGGAGGCCGCGGGAGCCGGCGAACGCGACTCGTGCGACCTGGAGTCCGGCGGCTACGAGAAGGTCGCCCTCGCCCTGATGCGGGCCATCGCCCTCGACGAGCGCACGACGCTGATCCTCAACGTCCGCAACCGCCGCGCTTTGGAGCCGCTCGACGCCGAGGCCGTCGTCGAGGTGCCCTGCCACGTGGACGCCAACGGCGCCCGCCCGATCGTCGGTGATCCGCTGCCCGGCCACGCCGTCGGCCTGGTCACCTCCGTCAAGGCCGTCGAGCGCGACGTCATCCGGGCCGCCACCACCGGCGAGCGCGCCGCCGCGCTGCGCGCCTTCGCGCTCCACCCGCTCGTCGACTCCGTCGCCGTCGCCCAGCGTCTGCTCGACGGCTACCGCAAGCACGTACCCGACCTCGCCTACCTCCGGGACTGAGGGGACCAGCACCCATGCACGACGACCGCAAGCAGGTCGAGGCGCGCCTCGACCGCGTCCTCGAACAGCGCATCCGCCCCGCGGTGTACGCGGCGTCGGTGCCGCTGACGCTCACCGCGTGGCACGTGGACGGCGAACCGGTGCCGGTGGGAGAGGCGCTGGCCGCCGAGTACGTCCCCTTCGCGACCGGCGACCGCTGGGGCACCCCTTGGTCGACCAGCTGGATACGCGCCCGGGGCACCGTTCCCGCGGATTGGGCCGGCCGGCGCGTCGAGGCCGTCTTCGACCTCGGCTTCATCGGTGACTGGCCGGGCGGCCAGGCCGAGGCCCTGGTCCACGACGCGTCCGGCACCCCGGTCAAGGGCATCGAGCCGCGCAACCAGTACGTGCCCGTCGCGAACCCCGCGGCCGGCGGCGAACCGGTGGAACTGCTGCTGGAGGCCGCCGCCAACCCCGACATCCTGGCCAAGGGGTTCCTGCCGACCCCGCTCGGCGACCGGCTCACGGCGCCGGCGGAACCGCTGTACACGATGGCCCGCGCGGACCTCGCCGTGCTCGACGAGGACGTGTGGCACCTCGTCCTGGACATCGAGGTCGCGGGCGAGCTGATGCGTGAGCTGTCCACGGCCGAGCCGCGCCGCCACGAACTGCTGCGCGCCCTGGAGCGGATGCTCGACGCCCTCGACATCGCGGACGTCGCCGGCACCGCCGCCGCGGCCCGCGCGGAACTCGCCGGGGCGCTGTCCCGGCCCGCCCACGCCAGCGCCCACACGCTGTCGGCGGTCGGCCACGCCCACATCGACAGCGCGTGGCTGTGGCCGCTGCGTGAGACCAAGCGCAAGACCGCCCGCACCTTCTCCAACGTCACCGCGCTCGCCGCCGACTATCCGGAGCTGGTCTTCGCCTGCTCCCAGGCCCAGCAGTACGCCTGGGTGAAGGAGCGCAACCCCGAGGTGTACCGGCGCATGCAGGAGGCGGCGAAGGCCGGCAACTGGGTGCCGGTCGGCGGCATGTGGGTGGAGGCCGACGGCAACCTGCCGGGCGGCGAGGCGATGGCCCGCCAGCTGATCCACGGCAAGCGCTTCTTCGCCGAGGAGTTCGGCGTCGAGTGCCGGGGGGTGTGGCTGCCCGACTCCTTCGGCTACACCGGCGCCTACCCGCAGATCGCCCGGCTGGCCGGGATGGAGTGGTTCCTCACGCAGAAGATCTCGTGGAACCAGACGAACAAGATGCCGCACCACACCTTCTGGTGGGAGGGCATCGACGGCACCCGCATCTTCACGCACTTCCCGCCCGTCGACACCTACAACGCGGTGTTCTCCGGCGAGGAGATGGCCCACGCCGTGCGCAACTACGCCGACAAGGGCGGCGGCACGCGTTCCCTGGTCCCCTTCGGGCACGGCGACGGCGGGGGCGGCCCCACCCGCGAGATGCTGGAGAAGGCCCGGCGCCTGCGCGACCTGGAGGGCTCGGCCAAGGTCGTCGTCCAGGACCCGGACACCTTCTTCCGCGAGGCCCGGGCGGAGTACGAGGACGCCCCGGTGTGGTCCGGCGAGCTCTACCTGGAGCTGCACCGCGCCACGTACACCAGCCAGGCCCGCACCAAGTCCGGCAACCGGCGCGGCGAGCACCTGCTGCGCGAGGCCGAGCTGTGGGCCGCCACGGCCGCGCTGCGCGACCCTTCGTACGCGTACCCGTACGAGGACCTCGACCGGCTGTGGAAGACGGTCCTGCTCCACCAGTTCCACGACATCCTGCCCGGCTCCTCCATCGCCTGGGTGCACCGCGAGGCCGAGGCGACCTACGCCCGCCTGAAGGAGGAGCTGGAGGCGATCACGGCCGGCGCCGCCGCGGTGGTGGCCGGCGACCCCGGCACCGGGCCGTCGGCGCCGTGGGTGTTCAACACCTCGCCGCGGGCCCGGGCGGAGGTCGTCGCGGTGCCGGCGGCGCCGGACGGAGCCGGAGGCCAGCCGCTCGCCGACGGCCGGGTGGCGGTCTTCGCCGAGCTGCCGGCCTCCGGGGCGGGGCCGGTCGTGGCGGGTGAGCCGGGCGGCAAGGTGACCGTCACCGGCCGTGTCCTGGACAACGGGCTGGTCCGGGTCGAACTCGACGACGACGGGCTGCTCACCTCGGTGTTCGACCTGACCGCCGGCCGCGAGGTGCTGGCCCCGGGCGAGCGCGGCAACCTGCTGCGGCTCCACACCGACCTGCCCAACCAGTGGGACGCCTGGGACATCGACCGGCACTACCGTCGCCAGTACACCGACCTGACGGCCGCCGACGCGATCACCGTCGTGGAGGAGGGCCCGCTCGTGGGCGCCATCCGCGTCGAGCGGTCCTTCGGGGGCTCCCGCCTCGCGCAGACGGTGCGGCTGCGCGCGGGCAGCCCGCGGATCGACTTCGAGACGGAGATCGACTGGCACGAGAGCGAGAAGATCCTCAAGGCGGCCTTCCCGCTGGACGTGCACGCCGACCGGAGCGCCGCCGAGATCCAGTTCGGGCACGTCTTCCGGCCCACGCACACCAACACCAGCTGGGACGCGGCCCGTTTCGAGGTCTTCTGCCACCGCTGGGTGCACGTCGCCGAGCCCGGGTACGGCGTGGCCGTGCTCAACGACTCGACCTACGGCCACGATGTCGGCCGCACCTCCCGCGAGGACGGCGGCACCACCACGACGCTGCGGCTCAGCCTGGTCCGGGCGCCCCGCGTGCCCGACCCGCACGCCGACCAGGGCACGCACCGCATGACGTACGCGCTGCTGCCCGGCGCGGCCGTGGAGGACGCCGTGGCGGGCGGCTACGAGCTCAACCTGCCGCTGCGCGTCACCGCCGGGGCCGTGGGCACCGGGCCGGTCGCGCCCCTGGTGACCCTCGACGGCACGCGGGCCGCGATCGAGGCGGTCAAGCTCGCCGACGACCGGTCCGGCGACGTGGTCGTCCGGCTGTACGAGTCGCTCGGCGGGCGCGCCGCGACCACCCTGCGCGCCTCGTTCCCGGTGCAGCGGGTGCAGGTGACCGACCTGCTGGAACGCCCGTTGGAGGGGGAGAGCGCGCAGGTAGGGCCCGACGGAGGGATCCGGGTGTCCCTGCGGCCGTTCCAGATCCTCACCCTGCGTCTCACGCCGCGCGCGTAGCCGCCCCACCGCCCGGAACGGTCCGGCCACCGGCCGCCGGCCACCCGTCCGACCGTTCCGGGCCGTCCGGGGCGCGCGCACCACGCCCGCCCCGGACGACGCACCGCCTGGCCGTCACCCCGTGCCGTCGCAGCGGACCCTCGTCCTCCCCGGCGCCGATCGCGCCGCACCGCGGGCCCCGACCCGCGGCCGCCGGGCCACCCCCGGCGACGCCGCCCCGGTCCTCGTCCCCACGCGGCCCGCCGTCACCGCGCCCCACCGCGAACCGACCGCTCCCGGGAGGGAACCCCCATGCAGGACCGCCGCCCCGCAAGCGCAGAGCCCGTCGTTCCGATCGACCCGTGGGACGCCCCCGAGCTGACCGGATGGCGCCGGCTGCCGATGCACGCCGTCGTCCGCCCCGACGCGCCCCGGGTAGCGCTGGACGGGCGCTGGCGCTTCCAGCTGCTGCCCACCCCGCGCACCCCGCTCGCCGGCCGCTGGGCGCAGACGGACGTGCCCGGCTGCTGGACCGTCCAGGACTTCGACGACATCCACGGCGTGCGCGACCTGCCGCACTACACCAACGTGACGATGCCCTTCCCCGACCTGCCGCCCTCACCGCCGGCCGGACGCAACCCGACCGGGGTGTACGAGCGGGAGGCCGACGTACCCGCCGACTGGGCGGGGCGGCGGGTGGTGCTCCACGTCGGGGCCGCCGAGAGCGTGCTGATCGCGCACGTCAACGGCACCGCCGTCGGGGTGGGCAAGGACTCCCGCCTCGCCTCGGAGTTCGACGTCACGCACGCGGTGCGCCCGGGGGAGCGCAACACCGTGCGCCTGACGGTCGTCAAGTGGTCCGACGCGACCTTCCTGGAGGACCAGGACCAGTGGTGGCACGGCGGCATCACCCGCTCCGTCCACCTCTACGCCACCGACCCGCTCCACCTGGCGGACGTGGGGATCACGGCCGTGCCCGGCGGCACCCTCGACGTCGCGGTCCGGGTCCGCAGCGGGGAGGGCGCCCTCCCGGCGGGCTGGAGCGTGTCCGGACTGCTGTGCACCCCGGACGGCATCCTGCGGCTCCCCGCCGACGAGGCCTTCGCGCGGGCCAACGTCGCGAGCGAGCGCGTCTCGGACTTCCTCGGCGAGGCCCGCATCCGGGCCACGGTGCCCGGTGTCCGGCCGTGGACCGCCGAGACGCCGCACCTGTACGACCTGACCGTGCGGCTGCACCGGGCGGACGGCAGCGTGGCCGACGAGTCGCGCCACCGCGTCGGGTTCCGCCGCGTGGAGATCTCCGGGGCCGACCTGCTGGTCAACGGCGTCCGGGTCTACTTCCGCGGGGTCAACCGGCACGACTTCCACCCCCTGACCGGGCGCGTGGTCGACGCCGAGGAGATGCGGGCGGACCTGTGCCTGCTGAAGCGGCACGGCTTCAACGCGGTGCGCACCGCGCACTACCCGCCCGACCCGGCCCTGCTCTCCCTCGCCGACGAACTCGGCCTGTACGTCGTGGACGAGGCCGACATCGAGACCCACGACCACGCCCACGAGCTGGCCGACGACCCCCGCTACCTGGGGGCGTTCACCGACCGGGTGGCCCGGATGGTGCTGCGCGACCGCAACCACCCCAGTGTCGTCGTCTGGTCGCTGGGCAACGAGAGCGACCACGGCGCCCACCACGACGCCGCCGCGGGCTGGCTGCGGCGCACCGACCCGACCCGGCCCGTGCAGTACGAGGGCGCGATCAAGGACGCCTGGGAGGAGGCGCAGTCCGCGAGCGACATCATCTGCCCGATGTACGCCTCCATCGAGGAGATCACGGCCGGCCCGCACTCCAAGCCGCTCATCCTGTGCGAGTACTCGCACGCCATGGGCAACAGCAACGGCTCCCTGGCCGACTACTGGCGGGCCATCGAGTCCACCCCGGGCCTGCAGGGCGGCTTCGTCTGGGAGTTCCGGGACCACGGCATCCTCCAGCGGCTCACCGGGGAGGGGGCCGGCCGCCCGGCCGGGCCCGACGCCCCCGCCGACGCCTACGCCGACGGGGTGACCGCCCCCGGCTACCGCTGGGCGTACGGCGGCGACTTCGGCGACACGCCGCACGACGGGGCCTTCTGCGCCGACGGCCTGGTCCTGCCCGACCGGACGCCCAAGCCCGCGATGGCCGAGCACCGCGAGATCGCCGCCCCGCTGCGGCTGGAGCTCACCCCCGACCGCCGCGAGGCGCGGATCACCAACCGGCAGCACTTCGCGGACCTGGCGTGGCTGAGCGCGCGGTGGCACATCGGCGACTCCGGCACCGCCCCCGCCCGGCTCCCGGACCTCGCGCCCGGGGAGAGCGCGGTGGTGCCGCTGCCCACCAGCCTGCTGCCGCACGGCGACTCGCACCTGACGCTGCGCGTCACGACGGCGCAGGACCTGCCGTGGGCGCCGCGCGGCACGCTCGTGTGCGCCCCGCAGGTGGTGCTCGCCGAGGACCACCGGGACCTGCTCACCCGGGCGGGCGCCGTGCTCGCCGGTGACGGGGTGGGGGCGGTGGAGCTCGACGACGCCGGACTGCTCCGGCATCCGCTGCTCACGGCGCCGCCCGTGCTGACGCTGTGGCGCGCCCCCACCGACAACGACGAGTGGGGCGGCATCGCAGCCCGCTGGCGCGCCTGGGGCCTGCACGCCCTGGAACGCACCCTGGTGTCGGTCGGCAGGGAGGGCGCGAGCGTGGTGGTGCGCTCGGCGTACGCGACGGACGGCGCGGGCACCGTCGGCCACGAGCAGGTCCTCACGCCGTTGCCGAACGGAGGGCTGCTCGTCGACGAGACCGCGGTGCTGCCGGATGCGCTGACCGACCTGCCGCGGGTCGGCACCGTCTTCGAGACCGTGGCGGGGCTCGGCACCCTGGAATGGTTCGGGCGGGGCCCCGGCGAGACGTACCCCGACCGGTGCGCGGGTGCGACCGTGGGGGTCCACCGGTCGGCCGTGGACGCGCTGTTCACGCCGTACCTGAGGCCGCAGGAGAGCGGCGGCCGGCACGACGTGCGGCGCTTCACGCTCACCGGGGCCGCGGCCGCGCCGGGGATCGCCGTCCACCTGGACGTGCCGCGCCAGGTGAGCGTCACCCGCTACCGCGCCGCGGACCTGACGGCCGCCGCCCACCACGACGAACTCGAGCCGCGCGCCGCGTGCGTGGTCCACCTGGACGCCGCCCACCGCGGGGTCGGCACCGCCTCCTGCGGCCCCGACACCCTGCCGGCGTACCGGGTGGGCCCGGGTACCCACCGCTGGTCCTGGACGCTGCAGCCGCTCTGACGGACGGTCAACACGCCGCGTGGAGCGGGGACTTCCGAATTGGTGCAGACCATTGACCCCATTGGTCTAGTCCTTCTAGGGTGTCCCCGCATCCACGCGCGCTCACGACCGCTTCCTCACCAGAGGTGACTCCATGCCCAGACAGCAGGGATCACGGTTCCGCAGAACGCTGGTCGGCCTCGTCGCCGCCGGCACGGCGCTGCTCACCGCGAGCCTGGTCACCGGCCCCGCCGCGGCCCAGCCCGCGCCCGCGGCGGCGTCCCACGGCCACGGCCACCACGCCCCGCACACCACGGGAGCCACGTCGAAAGTCGTCGGCTACTTCATCGACTGGGGCGTCTACGCCCGCGACTACCACGTCAAGAACATCGTCACCTCGGGCGCTGCCTCGCGGCTCACCCACATCAACTACGCCTTCGGCAACGTGAGCGACGGCAAGTGCGCCGTCGGCGACGATTGGGCCGACCACCAGAAGCCCTACGACGCGGCCGGCAGCGTCGACGGCGTCGCCGACAGCACCGCGGACGGCGCGCTGCACGGGAACTTCAACCAGCTGCGCAAGCTCAAGAAGCAGTACCCGGACATCAAGATCCTGTGGAGCTTCGGCGGCTGGAGCTGGTCGCCGGGCTTCACCCAGGCCGCGGCCGACCCGAAGGCCTTCGCCGACTCCTGCTACGCCCTCGTCGAGGACCCGCGCTGGGCCGACGTGTTCGACGGCATCGACATCGACTGGGAGTACCCCAACGCCTGCGGCATGTCCTGCGACACCAGCGGCCCGACCGCGTACACGGACCTGATGGCCGCGGTACGCCACCGTTTCGGCAAGAAGAACCTGGTCACCGCCGCCATTACCGCCGACGCCTCGGACGGCGGCAAGATCGACGCCGCCGACTACGCGGGCGCCGCGAAGTACGTCGACTGGTACAACCCGATGACCTACGACTACTTCGGCACCTGGTCGGCCACCGGCCCGACCGCCCCCCACTCGCCGCTCACCTCCTACCGCGGCATCCCGGAGAAGACCTCCAACGCGGCGGCGACCATCCGCAAGCTGCGCGGCCTCGGCATCCCGGCCCGCAAGCTCCTGCTGGGCCTCGGCTTCTACGGCCGCGGCTGGACCGGCGTGACGCGGACGGCGCCCGGCGGCGACGCCACCGGCCCCGCCCCCGGCACCTGGGAGGCGGGCAGCGAGGACTACAAGGTGCTCAAGACCCGCTGCCCGGCCACGCGCGTGGTCGCCGGCACCGCGTACGCCCGCTGCGGCGACGAGTGGTGGAGCTACGACACGCCGCTCACCCTCCGGGGCAAGGCGGCCTGGGCGAAGTCACAGGGCCTCGGCGGCGCCTTCTTCTGGGAGCTGAGCGGGGACACCACCAATGGCGAGCTGATCAACGCGCTCGGCCGCGGCCTGCGCTGATCCCACCGCACGTACGCCGGGAGGCCCGGCCGCCACGGGGGCGGCCGGTCCTGCCGGCGTCCTGCTTCAGCGCGCGGCGCCGAAGTCCTGCGTCCAGTAGTTGCCGGGCTGCGCCAGCGCGATCCCTATCTCCTTGTACGAGCAGTCCAGTATGTTCCGCTTGTGACCCGGGCTGGCCATCCATGCGCTCATCACGCTGGAGGCTGAGGAGTAGCCGTAGGCCACGTTCTCGCCGTAGCTGCTCCAGTCGTAGCCCGCCGAGGAGATGCGGTCGGCGGGGGACGAACCGTCGGAACCGGTGTGCGACATGTTCTGGTGCGAGGCCATGTCCTTGCTGTGGTCCTGCGCGGCCCGGTTCAGCTTGGCGTTGACCTTCAGGGCGGTGCAGCCGGCCTTCGCCCGCTCTTGGTTGACCATGTCGAGCACGGTGGCCGAGGCTCCCGTCAGCGTGGCGCCGGAACCCGCGGCCGGGGAGGCCGGTGCGGCGGACGGTGCCGACGACGGTGCCGACGAGGGCGCGGAGGCGGGGGCCGAGGGTGCGGA